>CAXSIE010000368.1:589-5759 GCA_964237295.1 uncultured Flavihumibacter sp.
ACAGTGCGCACGGACACACTAAAGGTGTTATTGACGGATTAAAAAGCATCAAGAAAAATTTCAAACGGTTACAGGTGATCGCCGGTAACATTGGAACCGCTGCCGGTGCAAAAGCCCTTGCAGATGCGGGAGCCGATGCCGTTAAAGTTGGAATAGGCCCCGGCTCCATTTGTACTACACGCATCGTTGCAGGTGCCGGCGTTCCACAGATCACCGCTATTATGGAAGCTTCATCCGTACTTGGTGAATTAGGTGTGCCGCTGATTGCGGATGGAGGTATCCGTTATACCGGCGACATGGTTAAAGCCCTGGCAGCCGGCGCCGACACCGTAATGATGGGAAGTGTTTTTGCAGGAGTGGAGGAAAGTCCTGGTAACACGATTATTTATGAAGGAAGGAAGTTTAAAGAATACCGTGGCATGGGTTCTATCGGCGCCATGAGCATGAGCCAGGGAAGCGGTGATCGTTACTTCCAGGATGTAGAAGACGATATTAAAAAGCTGGTACCGGAAGGCATTGAAGGCCGCGTGGCTTTTAAGGGCAGCCTTAAAGAAGTAGCTCAGCAATACACCGGTGGATTAAGAGCAGGCATGGGTTACTGCGGCGCAAAAGATCTTGCTGCATTAAAGCACGCAACATTTATCAAGATAACCAATGCGGGTATGCGTGAAAGTCATGCGCATGATATTGAAATAACGAAAGAAGCTCCGAATTACAGCCGGAAATAGTTAGCGCTATCAGCTTCCTGCCTGCGGGGGTCTCCAAACTTTAATTAGCAACACAAATTCAACAACCTCCGTTAACTTTGAATTGATTTCAACATTAAACTTTTAATGCTACACTTAAACTTACTTTAATGAAATTTTTAAAAACGCATTTGCTTGCTGTTTTATTGGTAACCTCGCTGGTTAGCACCACCCAATTGTTCGCTCAAAAAAATCCTGAAGAAAAATTCGGGTGGGAGCTGGGATCACAAGCGTATACTTTTAACCGGTTTACTTTTTTAGAAGCACTTGATAAAATTGACAGTTGCGGTTTAAAATATGTAGAAGGCTTTCCCGGACAAACGATCGGTGGTGATATCGAAGGTAAAATGGATTTTAAAATGGAGCCGGCAAAAAGGGAACAAATACTTAAAAAATTAAAAGATAAAGGAATTAAAATGGTGGCATTCGGCGTAGTTAATGCCAACAACGATGAAGACTGGGAGAAATTATTTCAGTTTGCACAGGCAATGGGATTAGAGAATATTACTTCGGAACCAAAGGAAAGTGACCTGCCGCTGTTATCAAAATTATGTGATAAGTATAAAATAAACATAGCCATTCACGATCATCCAAATCCATCACATTACTGGAATCCAGACGTTGTTATTGCTGCTATGAAAGGGCAAAGCTCACGCATAGGGGCCTGTGCTGATATTGGTCATTGGGTACGTTCCGGGCTCGATCCGATTGAATGCCTTAAGAAATTAGAAGGGCATATAAAAGGCCTGCATTTAAAAGACCTGAATGAAAAATCAAAATCTGCGCATGATGTACCCTGGGGTTCCGGCGTTTCCAATATTGAAGGGGTGCTGGCAGAGTTGAAGAGGCAGCATTTCAAAGGAGTTATCTCGGCCGAGTACGAGTACAATTGGCTGAACAGCGCTCCTGAAGTTGCTTTGAGTGCCAAGAATGTGAGGGAGATGGTGAAGAAGATGTAGGCAGTAATTATTGATAGTTTTTTTTTAACGCAGAGAACAGCCAGAGGGAAGAAACACAGAGGTCACAGAGGAACCCTTCTCCGTGGTCTCTGTGTTTCCTCCCTCCTGTATTCTCTGCGTTAAAAAAAAAAATACTACAGCAAAGAATCAATAATAAAAATAGTCATGCCCTTAGGTCCATGAGCTCCCAGAACCAATGACTGCTCTATATCAGCAGTCTTGGAAGGCCCGGCAATAAAGGTTCCGAAACCATAATCAGCGTTGCCGATTTTTTCATATGCATGGTGCATGGTAGCAACGATATCTTCCTTATGAATTACAACTGCAAGATATTGCGTGATGAAAGGTAGCGCCCGCTCCTGCATTAAATCTTCCGTGATCCATAAAGCCGAGTTCTCCGCAACGCCAAGATGGGTTTGTAAGATAGCCAGATCAATGTCTTCTAATAAATGAGGGTCCAAGGAAAGGTCTATCCTGTTTATTCCTGTTAGCTCTTTACAGGTTGTTACAATACGGTTAGCGGTGGGGAAATAATTTTTATCAGCTCCTGAATCTCTTCAAAATCTTTTACAATAAAAGCTTTGCCCCCTATGGATTCCAGCACCATAATATATCTTTCCATCAATCCTGAAGACTCTTTTCTAAAAGAATCAATATCAGGAAGCTCACTGCTTTCAGGCTGGTTAGCGCGTATGGCCGACAATATTTTTTCCCTGCTATTCATCCTTCTTGTTATTTTTCCGGTACCATTCACCGAATGATTCAGCAGGTGCATCAGGCATGTCCCGTTGTTTGTACCAGGGATTTAATTTGTTGCTGACAACAAAAGGAACGTGCTGCATCATCCACCTTCCTGCCTTACCTGCAACATTAAAAACCGACGGATGCGAGAGTGTCCAGTTCATTACTTTTATTCCAACTGATTTTGTAGCAGGCACATATCCTTCCTGAACCAATACCTGTCGCCATTTATATAATTGCTGGTGGATATCAATCTTTACCGGGCAAACATTAGAACATGACCCGCATAATGTTGAAGCAAAAGGAAGGTCGGCATATTTTTTCATATCCAGATTAGGAGCCAGTATAGATCCGATAGGCCCTGAGATAGCCGTATGATAACTGTGTCCGCCACTGCGGCGGTAAACCGGGCAGGTATTCATACAGGCGCCGCAGCGGATGCATTTCAGCGAGTTACGGAAATCGGGCCGGCCTAACTGTTTGGTTCTTCCATTATCTACAAATATCACGTGTATTTCTTTTCCGTTTCGTGGTTTCTTAAAGTGACTGGAATAGGTGGTTATGGGCTGACCGGTAGCGCTGCGCGCAAGCAAACGCAAAAAAACACCCAGGTGCCTGCGTTGCGGAAGTAATTTTTCCATACCCATGCTGGCTATATGCACATCTGCAAGATGAGCCCCCATATCGGCATTGCCTTCATTGGTGCAGACAACAAATTCACCGGTTTCCGCTATGGCAAAATTTACACCGGTAAGGGCCACACGCCGGGTGAGAAATTTTTCCCTGAGGTGGTCGCGCGCAACACCGGTAAGGTATTGCGGATCGGAAGCGCCTGCATCAGTTCCCAGGTGCTCATGAAACAAATCTCCTATTTCTTCTTTCTTTTTATGAATGCAGGGCAGTACTATATGACTGGGAACCTCACCTGCCAACTGCACGATCCGTTCACCTAAATCCGTATCAATTACTTCTATTCCTTTTTCTTTAAGAAATCCATTAAGATGGCATTCTTCAGTAAGCATAGACTTACTCTTGATCATCCGCTCTACACCATGTTTCTGCAAGATAGAAAGTATGATCTGGTTGTGCTCTTCCGCATCAGCTGCCCAGTGAATGATCATGCCATTCTTCTGCGCGTTTTCTTCAAACTGAACCAGGTATTCAGACAGATGAGACAGTACATTATTCTTGATGCAGGAGGCTGCTTCCCGAAGGTCTTCCCATTCAGGCAGGCTGTTGGCTGCAATGTCTCTTTTTTTGCGAACCCACCATAAAGTCTGATCATGCCAATCCACTCTTGGCTCATCTTTATTAAATACCTCAGATAATTCAGCATGATCGGCTACATGGGACATAAAAACGTTTTAAGTAATAAAGTAATCCATTACACTTTTTAACCAATAAGGTTTGAAGGCGAGTTCTGTTAGTCTATGAGGTGCAAAGTTTAACAATGCTATGCCTCCGCATTCAGTATCTCCGCAATATGCAGCACCTTAACAGCGCTCTTGCTCCGTTTCAGTATTCCTTCCATATGCATCAGGCAACTCATATCAGCGCCGGTAATGTATTCAGCACCGTGTTTGAGGTGATCGGCCACCCGGTCTTTGCCCATTTTGACAGATACGGCTTCTTCCGCCACACAAAATGTTCCGCCAAAGCCGCAGCATTCATCCTGACGGTCAAGATCAATAATTTCAATGCCCTGCACCATGTTTAACAGATGCCGTGGTTTTGAAAACGGGGGTGCAACCAGCTCACTCATCTGCGACAATTTTAATCCGCGCTGGCCGTGACAGCTTGAATGCACGCCCACTTTGTGCTTAAATGTGGCATTGATATTTTCCACTTTTAAGATATCCGTTAAAAACTCTACGAGTTCATAAATTTTATGCCTTATTGCGGAAGCTTCGGATGGATGCTTTTCATCATGCAGGTGTTCTTTGATATGCAGCACACAACTACCTGATGGCGATACGATATAATCGAACTGCGAGAAGTTCTTTACAAATAATTCATCGCATCCGTGGGTCAGGTGTTCAAAGCCTGAATTGGCCATAGGCTGTCCGCAGCAGGTCTGCTGCAACGGGTACACCACTTTAACCCCCAGCTTCTGCAATAATTGCAACGTTGCTTTGGCTGCGTTAGGATAAAACTGGTCAACATAACATGGTATAAAAAGCCCTACTGTCATACTTCTACGTCTTGAATGGCACTGTAATATTTAAGGTCGATAATATCTCCGGGCAATGACCGGGTGTTCCAGTGTTTATGTATAGCGAGGGCGGCACCCATAGCCGTTGCCTGCGCCACAGATGCTGCAAACACTTCAATATCAGGAAATGCTACTGCCAGCAGGTGCATAAAGATAGGGTTCTTGCTGAATCCTCCGTCCACAAAAATTCTTTTTACATAACCATCGTTCAGTACCAGCCCGGTAGCGCTTACCTGCTGAGAAATAAGATCGAAAATAAGTTGATGATACGCTTCTTCATAAGAAGAAAATGCCGAGAGGTCGCGATCACCGAAAAGCGACTTTTCCAGGATGCCATCTTTTTTTCCGGTTGTCCGTGACTGTTGTAACCTGATCCTTGAAATAATATCCCTGTTGAATTCACATTTAATATAGTGATCGGCGGATGTATTGAAATGCGCTGACAAACGTTTGGTCTGTTCTTCATGTTCATAGCCGGCAAAAAGGCGGGAAGCTTTCACAGGCCTGCCTTC
>CAXSIE010000369.1:0-5751 GCA_964237295.1 uncultured Flavihumibacter sp.
TTTCAGGAGAGATTCGGAGAACAGGGCTTGTTTTTTCATTTACAGGCAATCTTTTTAAATTTTATCAAAGGTAAAAATAGGACGTTTGTTTTTGGTTACCATCATACTGCTGTTTTATTTATCTTTAAAGCAGGTATGCGTGTTGAGTGTTTGAAGTACTAACTCCGACAGGAGTGACATGATTATAGCATAAAGACAAATTAGAAACGCGAACCCTGAAAAGGTGACATAAAGCTGAAAAAGCCATGAGTCTTAATCTCAAAGTGGCTGCCTTAACTTAAACTGATAAATAATCAATACTATGCAAGACGAAACAACTTGTAAAGATATTAAGGACATAACTGTTCTAAAAAAGGCTGTAAGGCATGTGTGTGAAGAATGCATCAAGACCGGTGATCATTGGGTTCACCTGCGCACCTGCCAAACCTGTGGTGTTACCTTATGCTGTGATACATCTGATAATAAACATATGACGCAACATAACACCCATACATCACATCCTGTTATTATATCATCTGAGCCGGGTGAAAAGTGGATGTATTGCTATAAGGATAAATTGGTGGTTGAATATGATTAAGCGGTAAGCTATCAGCCGTCAGAAATATCGCAAGATATGTTTCACCTGACTGCTGATAGCTGAAACCTTATTTAAATTCTATCTGAGCTCTTATCTCCCCACCAGGATTTTTTGGCGTATGGATATTTATATAATAAAAACCTGATAACAGGCTGTCTTCTTTAATGGTGCTGCCATCCACCTTTACGGAGTCTGTAAAACTGCCTTTTGTTTCCTTTACAAGTACAGGAGACAGGTCTTTTTTTACACCGGCATTTACGCCTTTAGGAGCTGTTCCATGAATATGCGCCATGGTAGGTTTATCGGTAAGACCGCTCCAGTTAACCGTATAAGTAAGCATATGGCTGTCTTTATTGTACTTAACATCTGCAGTGCCGCTGGCGGTACTGCTGTTTACCGGAACTTCATTTTTTGCGCTCAACGTTAGTCCGGATTTATCCATTACATTACTACTGCTTGCCGGCATATCGGCAGTTGTTGTACCTGGTGAAGTGATACTGTCTTTTGTAGTAGTTTCTTTGCTGGTGCTGCTTTCGTTATTACACGCTGCCAGTAAAAATACAGAACCGGTAATTGCTGATAAAAAGAATCGTTTCATAATTGTTGGTTTTTTATAATAGTGAAAAAATGTACTTACTGCTGCGAAATAGAATTCATAATAAATTGAATATTGATTTGGCAGTCATTCACAGTATCACGTAGATACCTAACCGTAATACAGTTCCAGGTTTCTAATGCACCGGCTGCTTTATTATATCTTACCGTACGGAAGTTTAAAAATAAGAAATAAAGAGACATCATTTTACCTGTTTACAAGAAGTTGTTATACGTTCTTTGAAAAAGATAACCAGTCGTTCGGACTATTTTTACCACGGAGGCAGGGAGAAAGGGAGGAACACGGTGTTAATTGAATACGCTTACATTCCGTTAACACCGTGTTCCTCCCTTTCTCCGTGGTTTACTAAAAACATTTACAAGTTTAGTTACTATCTTTCACTACGTAACTTCATACTTAACATAACAAGACTTATATAAAAAATTACAGCTATATGAAAAAATCGCAGTTAGACAGGCGCCGGTTCATGAAGGAAGCCGCAACCACAGCAGCAGGAATGATGGTATTTTCAGGATTATCAAAAGAATCACTTGCGGCGACCAACCATCCGCTAACAATACAGGAAAGCCATAGCCATGAAAAGATTGCTGCTATAAAAGCAGATCGTATAAAATTTTCTGTCATAGGCATTAATCATGGACATATCAATTCACAGATAGAAGCTGTAAAAAGGGGCGGCGGCGAATTTGTTTCCTTTTATGCAAAAGAGCCCGATCTGGCTGCTGACTTTGCTAAAAAGTTTCCACAGGTTAAACAAGCTTCCACTGAAAAAGAAATACTGGAAGATAAAAAAATTCAACTGGTTTTAAGTTCAGGTATACCGGTAGACCGCGCTCCTCTTGGTATAAGGGTAATGCGCGCCGGTAAGGATTATATGTCTGACAAGCCGGGCATTACAACGCTCGACCAGCTTGCCGATGTGCGGCGCGTTCAAAAGGAAACCAAACGTATTTATTCCATCATGTACAGTGAGCGATTGGAAAACAGGGCCACCGTTAAAGCCGGCAATTTGGTTAAGGAAGGCGCCATCGGTAAAGTGATTCAAACAATAGGCCTGGGACCCCATAAAGAAACACCTCAATCACGCCCTCAATGGTTTTTTGACAAAAAGTATTTTGGGGGAGTAATAACAGATCTTGCCTCTCACCAGTTTGATCAGTATCTTTTCTTCACCGGATCTACCAAAGCAGAAGTAGTGGCTTCACAGGTCAGGAATGTGGCTCATCCTGAGTATCCGAATTTTGAAGATTTTGGCGACGTAATGTTGCGGGGCGATGGTGGCTCTGGATATATAAGAGTGGATTGGTTTACTCCGGAACAGTTCGGCGTATTTGGCGATGGAAGGCTCACCATTCTTGGTACCGATGGCTTCATCGAGATCCGTAAATACATTGATATCGGAGGAAAAACAGGTGGCAATCATCTTTATTTAGTGGATAAGAAAGGCACTACTTATGTTGATTGCAGTAAAGAACCGCTGCCTTACGGACCACAGTTGGTGGATGATGTGCTTAACAGAACAGAAACCGCCATGACGCAGGACCACTGCTTTCTTGCAATGGAACTGGCCCTGAAGGCGCAGAAACAGGCGCAGAAGCTGTGATCAAGTAGCACCCCTGAATGTGAAAGCTTGCAGATTTTTTGAGAAAACACTTACAAAATTTAGCATGTTTATTCAATGCGTAATTTCATACTTAACACGACACTGACTATCTCACAGGCTAACATTGCGGATAGCAATCGCCAAATCCGCTGTAACCGCCGGTAGCGCTAGTTTCATTATACCGGCATTAATGGATTCAATCGTTTTGATCGCTGTTCCGGATACCGTATCCCAAAGCGTTATAACATAACTTCCAGGCTTTAACAATGGAATAGTTGCATGAAAAGCTGCGGCTTCCGCGTCTTTGCGTAACAGTTTGGTTTTACCAATGGCATTTGTGCGTAACAGCCATATAATAGTTTGCTTATCATCCCCACATGCAAACGTTGCAAGACCAGGGTCTGACAGTTTAATTTCCTTATTCAGGTTCACACGGTAAAGTTGTTTCCAGGAAATCAATGGCAAAAATTTGCTTAGTGCCAATTGCGCGCCGCGCATACCGGCTGTTAAAGTATGCGGATGCCTGTAAGGCCAGCGCATGCCACCACCTGCGCCACCTGAAGCAACATGCGCCCATTGCATATGCCGGAAATATTCGTCGTCAAAATCAACCGGCAGCGTTTTCCTGTAACTGTCAAACGTTTTTATGGGACCATGCTCACTGTCGAAAAAAGGCCGTTTGTCTTTTAGTTCTGTTAACGCATGTCGTGTTAAGCGACCGGTAGTAACAGCAGCATCCACCGTATTCTTCGGGTTGTCGATACTGTTGTGTTCATACAAATGTATGGTGGCAAAATCAAGTGCTTTATGATGGAACACGCTTTCGGCTATGCGCGGATCTTTTTGCAGCAGCGGACTAAAAACGGAAACAGTCTGGGGATGTGACTTTCCATGCAATTCAATTTCTGCTTTGCGCAAAAAGTTCCCGACATCCTCTATAAAATCAAAAAAACCTTTTGTGGAATTGCCGTTATGCGAAGGCCTTATTTCATTCCATAGATCCCAGGCAAAAAGGGCACCGCTGCCACCCCATCGCTTCGTGGCAAAATACAAACGTTCTTTAATTGAATTACGCATGGCAGGACAAAGCAACCACTGAGAACGTTTAATGCATGGACCGTTATTTATTCTATTATACGGATGATGAGACCAGCGTCGCCACATCCAGAAAGTATCGTAAGGTGTTAGAAGGATCCTTAATGAATATTTTTCACAGAGTGCAAATATATCATCCCAAAGATGCACCATATTATTTTGAAAATTTCCTGCAGGTTTTTCCAGGTAACGATTTTCACCCTGGCAATATTCCAGCATCAGCCTTATGCAATTTACACCATAAGAGGAAAGCATGCTGAAGTAAGATTCAACAGCTTGCAGGTCTTTACGGCGAAAAGCACCCGCCAGCTCAGGCCAGGTAATCGCATCATTCTGGCCTATCGGAGTCCAGGATTCACCTTGTTCTGTAACAAAGTAAGGACTACCTTTTACAACTTTGATCCATGTAAGGCTGCTATCGCTGCCGTTTAGCCGCTTTTTATCTTTAACAGGCACGGGCTGTTCAAATTCAAAACTTCCCTGTATGCTTGCTGGTGTTTGGGCCATGAAATAATTATAGCTTAAAGCCTTATTAAACATATTGCCACAAAGACACGAAGGAACAAAGAAGCACAAAGGATTTTCTTGGTGTTTCTTTGTGCCTTCGTGTCTTTGTGGCCAACCACGCTGTTAACGATAACTGCCGGCAGATCAGGCTTCGTCTTTAACAAACTTCATCGAAATAGAATTCACACAGTGCCTGGTATTTTTTGAGGTAAGCCTTTCCCCTTTAAAAACATGCCCGAGATGACCGCCGCAATTGTTACAGATGATTTCAATCCGTCTTCCGTCTGCATCCGGCACCTGCTTTACTGCGCCCGGTATTTCATCATCAAAACTTGGCCATCCGCAATGCGAGTCGAATTTATCTATGGAACGATATAATGGCGCATTGCAACGACGGCAAATATAAGTACCACTTTCCTTATTGTCAGTGTACTCACCTACAAACGGCCGTTCCGTTCCTTTCCTGATGATCACTCTTTCTTCTTCCGGCGTCAGATCATTATATTTCATGGTCAATATATTATGGAGTTAAAAGAAATTATTGTAAACTTAAAAATTGTTTAATGAATAACAAACTGAAAGTTGGAAAGTTCATTTTGGGTATTGCAGGTGAGTAGTATCGAACCACGGAGGCAGGGTGACACAGAGCGACACAGATATTTTTTAATTATCCTGTGTTTTGCTGTTCCACCCTGCCTCCGTGGTTAACTTTTCACTTCATTAACTCAAGCACCAGCGCAGTTTTAGGAGGCAGCTTCAATGAGTTTAAGTTGCTTACCTGTTCGGTAATTACGTTCCGCGCGGCTGAAAATCCGTTAAGGCGCTCAGCAAAGCGGGCAGTATCCATGCTCATTTCTTTGATGTTTGTGTTAGATGCAATCATTATTGTTTTATTGGCATCGAATCGGAAATAAACATACACTCCCTCTTGCGGCACATACTGCATGAGTTTGCCGGAATGTAGTGCAGGTGTGATTTTGCGGTAGTTAGCGAGTTTCTTTACATAATCGAAAGCCTCATTTTCTTTTGCGTTCCGGCCCTCATTTTTAAATTTGTTTTCTTTATTTCCGTCAAAGCCTCCCGGAAAGTCGAGGCGCACTTCCGCATCGGTAGGGTTTTTAAAGTTCTTCATCAGTATCTCTGTGCCGTAATACCAGGATGGGATGCCGCGCGTGGTGAGCAGCCATGTAACGCCCATTTCATACTTGCTGAAATCTTCTCCGATCACGGATAAAAACCGGTCCATGTCGTGGTTGTCGAGTGAAGTTACCAGCTTCATGGGATCGGCATAAACAACGTCCTGCGCTATTGTCTGGTACAGCCGGCTAACGCCTTCATCCCAGCCAAAATTTT
>CAXSIE010000370.1:0-3083 GCA_964237295.1 uncultured Flavihumibacter sp.
TAAAAACTGCTAAAATGCGAATGATAATTTTTTTCGAAAGGCTGACTCATGACGCGTCAGCGTTTTTATGCAGCCACGTGAGAAGCATCTCAGCTTCTAAACGCTATTTCTGCCAACTCAATTTGCCCTGATATCCAATATCGGCTCCCTCGCACAGCATAAATGAAACATTGCCCACCAACTTTAGTCAACTATACTGCTTATCCAAAATTAAAAATTGCTTGTATGTCATTCAAAGAGTTCTGTCAAAAGAAAGATTTAAAAATTATCTCTTTCCTGTTCTGTTCATTCTTAATAATCAACTTCAGTACTGCCCAATCATCCGTACCAGTTACCGGCATTGTCACCAGCCAAAACGGTGAACCGCTTGGCGGCGTTTCAATTGGTGTGGTAGGTGGCAAGGAGGCTACCACATCGCTTACTAATGGAAATTTTCAGTTAAACATCCCCCAAAATAGCACCATTCTATTTTCGTATGTGGGCTATATATCCAAAGAAATCAAAGTGACTGGTGGGGAAACGAAGCTGTCGATACAGCTACTAACCAATAAAAATGAATTAGACCAGGTGGTAGTTGTAGGCTATGGGACAAGAAAAAAGTCTGACGTAACTGGTGCTATCGCTTCAGTCAGCGAGCAATCAATTAAAGATGTACCTGCCGCTAACCTTGCGGGGGCTTTGCAGGGTCAGGCTGCCGGTGTCGATATCCGTAGAAGCGGTTCGGATGCTAAACCCGGGGCAACACCGAATATCCTGATCAGGGGGGCAAGATCACTGAGTGCTTCCAATGCCCCCTTAATAGTAGTTGACGGTATCCCTTTTAATGGTAGCATAAACGATCTTAACCAGGATGACGTAAGCTCTGTAGACATCCTGAAAGATGCCTCTTCCACAGCTATTTATGGTTCAAGAGGTGCCAATGGTGTAATTCTTATCACCACAAAAAGAGGGAGAACGGGTAAACCTCTTTTTACCTTTAGTTCTTATTATGGACAAACAGACGTTGCCAGGGAATTTTCGATGTTCAATGCTGATGAGTTTACAATTTTTAAAAAATGGGCGAATATTAATGCCAACCCCGGCAGATATACAGGACTCGATGATCCATTATTTTATACGAATGGCGTATTTGCGCCTGAGGAAGTGGCAGGTGTTAAAACGGGACGTAACACAGACTGGCAAAGTTATATCTACAAAAAAGGGTTCATGACCGATAATCAGATTGGAATAACCGGCGGTGTTGATAAAACACAATATGCCTTGTCTGCAGGATATTTTAAGCAAACGGGTATTTATGAAGGCCAGAGTTTCGAGCGATTTAGTGTGAAAGCAGGTGTAGACCAGCAAATTAATAAGGCTTTTAAAATTGGCTTAAATTCTTTAAATACATATTCAATAAGAAAAGGGGAAAATGCAAGTAATATGTTTTATTCTTTGCGTGCAAGTCCCCTTGCACCCGCATATGATAGCACCGGCAGATTAATTAATAACTACATACCTGGAAGCTCTAATCAGGTTTGGAATCCTTTGGCAGATATTTTACCGGGCGCCGCTGTTGAAGACAGAACCAGGTTCGGAACTTTTACTACCCTGTACGCCGATGTAAATATTGCCCCGGGATTAAAATACCGGCTTAACGCAGGCGCTGAAATAAAAAGCGAAACTTATGGGAATTTTTACGCCTCGAAAACAAACTATAGAAGAGGTGCTGCCAATTCATCATCAAATCGCTCGAGCTTTGATGTCAGTTACACTTTAGAGAACATCCTGACATATGATAAAACTTTTGGGGAACATAAATTAAATTTTACCGGTTTATACAGTATACAGGATTTCAAATCAAAAACCAATCAGTTTGATAACACCAATATTGCTTTTGATCAACTTGCCTATTATAATCCTACGTATGGCTCAAACCTGACAGGCAGTGGTACGGATCCAAAATGGTCGATTATTTCTTATATGGCTAGATTGAACTATGGCTTTGGCAACCGTTTTCTGTTAACGGGTACCATCCGCTCGGATGGGTCTTCCCGTTTGGCGCCAGGCAATAAATATCATGTGTTCCCTTCTGGTGCCGCTGCATGGAATGTTATCAATGAATCATTCATGAAAAACGTCACAGTATTAAACAACCTTAAATTAAGAGCGAGTTATGGTACTGTTGGAAATACAGCAATTAATCCTTATCAAACATTAGGTAGTTTATCGTCAGTAAATTATAATTACGGTCAAACGTTGGTTACGGGAGCCTATTTAACTAACGCGGGCAATACCAATTTAACCTGGGAGTACACCTCAACGGAAAACTTTGGTTTAGATTTCGGTTTTTTGAAAAACCGAATTTCAGGTTCGGTTGAAGTTTATAAACAATTCACTAAAGACTTACTGTTAGGACAATCATTGCCAATTACCTCCGGCATACCAAATGCAACAGTTAAAAATGTTGGACAAACTCAAAACAAGGGTATTGAAATACAGCTAAGCACTATTAATATACAGGGTAAAGGAAGAAACGATTTTAGCTGGACCACTGATTTAAATTTTTCGATTAACAGGGGGAAAATTACGCAGTTAGCTAATGGCGCAACAAGGGATATTGGCAATGGTTGGTTCGTAGGGCAGCCTACAGGATCTTATTATGACTATAAAAGATTGGGTATATGGCAAAATACGCCGGCGGATTCAGCAGCAGCTAAAGGTTATGGATTGAGTCTTACCGGAGTTACCTCTGTAATTGGAACCATAAAAGTAGCAGACATAAGCGGTGCCGGCGGAAAGCCGGATGGCAAAATTGATGACACCTATGATAGGATCATTATCGGTAGCAACCAACCTAAGTGGCAAGGTGGCATGACAAACAGATTTAGTTTTAAAGGTTTTGACCTTACTGTAGTTGCTTTTGCAAGGATTGGCGGCATACTGAGCAGTGCCATCGAGGGAGGTAATGGAATATCTACTTACGCAGGTACCTACAATAACGTAAAAGTGAATTATTGGACACCAACCAATAATGAGAATAAATTTCCAAAGCCAAACACCAATCCTACCGGAGCAAACAGCCTTCCTAATTATCTATCTAC
>CAXSIE010000370.1:3093-4470 GCA_964237295.1 uncultured Flavihumibacter sp.
TTGTTAAAATCAGAACCCTAAGTCTTGGATATAATATTTCCCCGACCGCTATACAAAAAATGGGACTTCGCTCACTAAGAGTATATGCTACAGCATCTGATCCGTTCATCCTTTTTTCACCCTATGTTAAAGCAGGCGGTTTGGATCCTGAAACTGCCGGTACGCTTGGCATTGATACCCCACCTCTTAAGTCGTTCCTTTTGGGCTTGAACATCTCGTTTTAATTTTAAAAAGCTATTATATGAAAAAGATACATATTTTATTAACAATGTTCATTCTTGCATCCCTTGCAAGTTGTGAAAAGAAATTAGTTGAAGATCCGCAGTCCATTTTGGTTCCTGAGAACTTAACTACACCCGCGGGATTGCAGTTGGCATTAGATGCATCTTATGCCGGAACACGTAACTTTTGGGGCGGACAGGATTATTTTTTTATGACCACGCTTGGCACCGATGAATTTGCCAGGGGTGGAGATGCTAATGCGGCTGCAGCTAATTACACATTTACAACCTCGGAAAGCCGCGTAAACACAATTTGGCGGAACGCTTATATTTTTATCAATTCGTGCAATGCAGTGATTGATAATGCGCCGAATGTGGATATTACATCAGCAGCAAAAAACCAGATGATTGGAGAAGCGAAATTTTTGAGAGCCAATTATTATTTCAACCTGGTGCAATCTTTCGGTGATGTTACCTTATTAAAAAACTTTGAAACGATAGGTAACACCTCAGCTACGCGTGCGCCCATTGCAGATGTTTATGCCTTTATGATCCAGGATTTAAAAGATGCAATTCCCGGATTGCCTGCAAGTCCCAAGACTAACGGTGTATTGGCTGGCAAAGCTACAGCCGCTGCTGCGAAACACTTGTTAGCAAAGATCTATCTTGCAAGAGCCGGATCAAGCGCAAAACAGCCTAATGATTATATGGATGCTTATAACACGGCAAAGGATCTTATAACTACTGCGACTGGTATCGGATTAAGTTTACAAACAGATTTTGCAAGGGTATTTGCGGAAGGAAATGAAGATAACACTGAAGTACTCTGGTCGGTACAGCATACAGCCAACCTTGCCTATAATGGACCGGGTGGCGCCAGTGGCTCTACCGGTGATAATACATTGAACTATCTGTTTATTGGTTATTATGAAAGAAAGCCAGGACTGGTGCGTGACGTTTTTTATGGAAGGCCTTTTAATCGTGCTGTGCCTACCTCCTGGCTATTGAATACGGCATTTAAGGAGAGAATCAAGGACTCAAGGTATAATAAAAGTTTTCAGACTGTTTGGATCGCAAACAATCCAACTGCATCTACCTATCCGGTATGGCCAAATCCTTTACCTGCAGGTGCACCTGCAAATGCAGTGGTTGGTAA
>CAXSIE010000370.1:4480-5747 GCA_964237295.1 uncultured Flavihumibacter sp.
TGTTACTGATGCCCAGATTGCCGCCACACGTTATTTAGTTATTCCTCCCCGGAAATATGATAACACACTCCAACCAACGCTAACGAAATATTTTGATTCAAAACGCACTACTCCTGACGTAGTATCCATCAGGCCGGTTATAGTTTATCGCCTGGCAGAAACTTATCTTATAGCAGCAGAGGCGGCATACAAGGCTTCACTTACACAAGAAGCTGTTTCTATGATCAATGTTGTACGTCGGAGAGCGGCGGCAGATCAAACAAATAATAATTTGATGGATATTCAGGCAAGTAATCTGTCGCAAGATTTTATTTTGGAAGAACGTTCCAGAGAACTTTGTGGAGAAAATACGAGATGGTTCGATTTGGTAAGAACAGGCACGCTTATCGACAGAGTGAAATTATATAATCCGGAAGCAGGTGCAAACATTTTACCTAAACATATACTGCGTCCTATTCCTCAGTCACAAATTGACGCTACGACAACCGGTACTCCATATCCTCAAAATCCGGGTTGGTAATAATTTTGGAGTATGATAGTAAGTTGATAAGAATGAATATGCGAACAATTAAAATTCTGCAGTTCCTGTTCCTGATGCTGCCAGGAGTAGAAGCCTTTGCTCAGGCAATAAAACTGCCTGAGCAGCATGATCAGTGGAAAATACAGCCGGATGGCAGCATTGAATGGAAGATAGACCAGCACTTTTCCCATTTTGATCATATAGAAATGGATGGTGAGAAAGTTGCGCTTTGGATGCAATACGGAGTAGATAGCAGTGCCAAACCAAAGCTGTCGAGAACTATTGTGTTTCCTTCATACAGGCTGCTGCCGGTGAAAACGATTGCACATATGATGTACAACGTAGAAGACAATGACCTGCCCCGAATTTTTATTAACGAAAAGTTGTTAAGGGGTGGCGTATATAACGCTACAGTTTCGAATGATCTCCCTGAAATGGTTAGGAGTGTCAGGCATAAGGGCATCATGAGTATCGAAAGTGACATTGATAAAGACGGGTTGCATTTGCAACGCACTTTTTTTCCCTCTGTGGACAAGCCGGTGGCAATCGAAAAGCTCGTCTTTACAAATGGCACCACAAAGCCGGTTAAAATTGAGATGGAGTTTTTGAAACGGGAAGTGCGTCCTGCGATAGAGCGTACAAGTAACGGTCCCATCAGCTTCATCATTTCAACTATTGGTGAAGGATTGAAACTGGTGCAGCCTGGCGATAGCGTTGCTTTTGCTATTACCTACCAGGCTACAAGAA
>CAXSIE010000371.1:0-2752 GCA_964237295.1 uncultured Flavihumibacter sp.
GGCAGTGCCTTCTCCTTTCTTAGTAGTTATAAACAATTGTCCGCCGTTTTTTTCTGTCATAGTTTTTACCAGCCACAATCCAAGGCCGGTACTGCGGTTTCCGTGTGTGTCTTTCTGTATGCGCCTGCTGTTGCTGGTTATAATAGCGTCCGCAACACTTTGCTCCATGCCTATCCCGCTGTCGCTGATAGTAATATTGCAGTGTTGGGCAGCCTGCTCTGCAGAGATCGTGATTGTGCCATGCATCGGCGTATATTTGATGGCATTGTCAACAAGGTTGCGCAGGATGATCTTTATAGCATTGATGTCTCCGGTAATAAACAGCTCAACCGGAGTGGCATCGGCCAGGGTAATCATTTTGGAGGCGGCCACAGGAATCAGGTCGTTATACACCTGGTCTGCCACTTCCTTAACAAGTATTTTTTCAGGCTTGTAACTCAACTGGCCGGTTTGGCTCAATGCCCAATGCAGCAGGTTGTTCAGTAGTGCATAAGTACTGCTGGATATCGTCTCCGTGCTTTCTGCCAGGGAAGCTGCATCCTGCAACTGGTTTTGCGACAGTGCGATCCTTAACCGTGCAAGGGTGATTTTAAGCGTATATACAAGCGTGCGGAGGTCGTGCGAAATGATCGAGAACAATTGGTCCTTTGTCTGGTTCAGCAGGCTGAGTTCTTCTTTTTGACCATCAATGATTTTGTTTCGTTTGGCCTTTTGCCGATAAGCCCTGGATATGAACGCTGCAAAGGATAAGAACAAAGTGGCCAGGGCAAGCAACGTGTATCGCTGCCAGTTTCTTTTGCTCAGCTCCAATGCCTGCAGCTTGTTTTGTTGTCGGGATAGCTGAAGTTTATGTTCCTGTTGCTGAACAGCCATCTCTTTTTCCCTGTCTTTTAATCCGCTGATGTTATCGCTGTTCCACTTAATCTCGATAACGGAATCATATAATTTACGGTATTCATAGGCTAACCGGAATTTACGATCTTTCTCTTCTATGATCGCCATATTTTGAAAGGCTTTTCCTAAAATCTCATTGTTATTTGAACGCTTTGCAAAAACAAGCGCTTTTTTGAAAAATGGAAAAGCACGCCGGACAAGGTCCAGGTTGTAATAATATGACCCGATATTGATATACAGATTGGCCAGGCCCAATGTGTCGTTAAGGTGTTCGGCAATAGCGATACTTTTTTGAAAATATACATCAGCCTCGGTATAATTTTCTAGATGAAGGTAACAAGCGCCTATATTGTTATAAATTTTTCTTGAAGCCGGCGGCTCCGTAAACAACGAATATACTTTTTCCCACGCGGCGAAATAATTCAACGCTTTCCTGAATTCTTTTTGTTGAGCATATATGCTTGCAATATTGGAGTAGATGTAAGCCGACACGCTGCTATCAATGCTTTTGCTGTTAGCGAGCTGAAGGTATTCGGCCAGCGCTTCTTTGTAACCGTCTTTAAGATAAAGTATCCTGGCCTTTAAAAACCTTGTATACAGGCGTACAGGAGCATCAGGGGTACTAGCTGTTGCTGTTATGGTTTCTAATGCATACCCGAACCCATTAATCTGGTCGTTATTTTTTAAAGAGACCAGGCAATTATGAAAATTGATCGCAGCTTCATCTTTTCCGTGCGCTGTATTTCTTAATTGCGAAGAATCGCCTGGATGTTCAAGGCAAATAGTGCAATAGCGATGAATGATGTTATTTACTTTATCCGACAATCCCAGCGTTTGGGCAAAAGCCGAACCTGTTATACCAGCAGTAGAAATGAAAGAATACAGCAGTACTTGAACAAATACCCGGTTCATTCATCAAGGCTTTTCAATAGTGGTGATAGGGCCTTTTGTGGTTTCGGGGTCGTCAATGGTGTACCGGACCCAGATAGCCCCTGCGGACTCACCCGTTACCTTGTACCTGATCTGCATTTCCCAGATGGAGTACAGGTACATTTCACACTTGCTTTTGGGATCGTCATAATTGGGCTTGTCGTAGTAAATTCCTATTTTTCTTGCTTTTACAGGCCCCGCTTCGGTATCCACCTCTTTGATCTTGTCGAGGTAAGGATAGTATTTCTCATCCAGCTTGACGTGTTTTGCATAATCAGGAAGATACATGATGACTATTACATCATAACATCCGTCGAAATCTGCCGAAGGATGAATGTTCACCACAGGCACTTTCGATGCCTGTACCATATTTCCCGAAGAGATCAAACGCGTTTTTACATGCAGGATACATGCGCTGTGTTTGTGTTGTTCTGATTGGTCTGGAGTATTGGAAGGTGTCATAAACAATGCAGCTTGCTTATTTAAATATAAAGGTAATTCCACAACTTATTTAAAAATCTTTTTTCAATATACCGTGTTTTTCACGTTGAAAACGGCATGCCGGCATGTGTACTTTTAACGAAGCTGATCAGGCAATCAACCAGGTCATGTTAGATCCCGGCTCCTGCCTGATTACAAAAGCAATACAATGAAACAGCATTCAGCAATACAAACAAAACATCTATGGGACAGCCGGCAGCACGCTTAGGGGATATGCACGTATGCCCGATGCAAACTCCGGGGGTTCCGCCCATCCCGCATGTCGGTGGCCCGATCATTCTCGGGTGCCCCACGGTTCTGATCGGCGGGCAGCCGGCCGCCACCATGGGCAATCCCTGTGTATGCACCGGCCCGCCCGACACCATCATGAAAGGCTCCACCGGCGTTATGATACAAAGCAAGCCTGCTGCACGTATGGGCGATACCT
>CAXSIE010000371.1:2762-3295 GCA_964237295.1 uncultured Flavihumibacter sp.
ATTGGTGAAATAGGTGTGGGGATGGCGCAGGTAATATCTGTTATGGCAACTTCTACCGCTGGCTCATCCTCTCCGGAAACTGAGCAAGCAGCAGATAACGAAACGGTGGTACGGCAAATAAATGCTGCTGCAAAAGCAGCCGTTCATGGCACCCCTTTTATTGAGGTTTGCCATCAAAAAAATTAATCATCATGTTTACCATTAATGAAAATCAGTTTGATGCTTTTGCGATCCCTTTCGCAAAAAAGAAGCGTAAACAAATCATGGCAGAACTAATTGAAAAAAGGATTGGAAAAGTGTATGAAGACGGTCTGAATGTGATTGTTGAAGACAACAAAGGCAATAAAACCATTATTCAATTTGACGAAGAGTATGTCCCTTCCAAAGTTATAAAGCCGTCTGGCATTGAGTATGGTTTTAATTATGATGAAGAAGGGAGGCTTACCCGCTTATTATTGCCGGGACAAGAAATTATTGAATGGGTATATTACGGTGATCTGCTGAAAGGAATCTGCTTCAATGATAAAATAACA
>CAXSIE010000371.1:3305-5728 GCA_964237295.1 uncultured Flavihumibacter sp.
AGTTATGACGAAGAAAACAGGATCAGTGCTATTGTTTATCCGGACAAAAAAACAACATCTTTCAAATACAACAGTGCCGGGCAACTGGACGAGATGACTAACCAGGAAGGCGGAAAAAGAAGGTTCAATTCATTGATAAAAAATAATTGCATAGTGTATAAAAACACTGATGAACTGGGAAGAATAACGGAATTTGAAAGCGATGGAGTTGGTAATATTATTAAAGTCATATTTCCGGATGGAACTACACAGCAAACTGTTTGGGACTGGAACTTGCAGGCAGAACGTACTATACTAAGAAATGGCTCGGAAAGGATAGATTATTATGGTGATAGATTCGCTACAAAAGTTGAATACGAAGACGGAGGCTTTATAAATATTGATTGCAATGACTCGGGCCGGGTTAATACTCTTGAAAATGAAAGTGGCATCCTTTCATACATATATGACGATCGGGGAAGAAAAGTATCGGAAGCCTTCCAAGACAAGAGAACAGCATACCATTATGATGAAGATGATCTGCTTACTGAAATAATCTACCCATCGGGATTAAAAGTTAGTTATCTATATGATGAAGATGGAAGACTGAAGTGTATTGATTTACACAATAATAAATGCGAGTTCATGTATGGGGCAAATGATACTCTTTCTGAAATTCATTATCCAAACGGAATATCAGAACGGCTAAAGCACAGAGTAATTGGCGGACTGGAACAAATCCAGGTGACGACAAAATGGGGAGAGGTTATCTGCCGTCAAAACTATGAATATGATGCGCATTCCCGTCTAACAAGATATAGCAACCAGGATGCTTTCTCACCTTATCGTGATCTACGCATTGATTACAACGAACAAGGCCACATTATAGAATGTAAAGATATCGTTTCAGCTAAAACTGAAACTTATCAATATGATGCCAAAGGCAATATGATTGAAAGAAATGTAATAAGTATGAAGATCGGATGCATGGATCAGATAATAACTCTTCAAAACGTTCCAATTAAATATGATGATGCAGGTAATATTGTATCCTTTTATGATGAAGCCGGAAATCCATTAGATTTAATATTTAACGATGCCGGGTCATTAAAATATGCGTCAACAAAAAATCAGAAATGGGAATACCGTTATGATGCTTTAGGAAGAAGGATAAATAAAAGTGATGGCAAGAGCACTGTTACTTATTACTGGAACGGCGACAAGTTGCTTACGGAAGAATATACACATGATGGTTTACTTCATTTAAGGAAATACATCTATATGCCGTGTAATTCTATACTTGTAGGATTTGCAGAAAATGGAAATCTGTATTGGTTGCACAAAGATGTACGTGGCGCCCTTTGCAGTATTACAGATAATGGAGGATATGTGGTGTGGCATGCTATCTATGATTCTTTTGGATCAGCAACTGTTACAGTAAATAAATTAATTCAACCATGGCGATTACCAGGGCAGTATTGTGATGAAGAAACAGGTTTATACTATTGTTATACCCGTTATTACAGCCCTTATTTGAAATTCCATTTATCACTAAGCCCGCAATGGTATAATGTACAAGCTTCTCATTACAGCTATGGATTGAACGACCCTTTCAATAAATTAAATGCAAAAGGAAGATTAAGTGTTCAATTACGTCCTTGTGCCACTATAATTACAGCCATCATCAACTTCTGTTTGGCCGGTCCTGCCGGAGCTTCTATTGGCGAGCTTCTTACGGATAGAAGGCCAAGGATGAAAAGCCTCAGGTGGTCAGAAGCATTAAAGGGATTACATGCTGACCCACTTTCAGAAACAGAATTGTTGTCTGTTTGGACCGGGCCTTTACTACAAGGAAAAACTTTTGTAGAAACTCTTAATATCATTACTAAAAATCATTGAAGAATGGAAAGCCGTTGCATTCACAATATACCCACTTATGAAACGTGTATGAAATGTGAAGAATTGGAAAAAAAACATTCTTCGGATGCTGATACAACAGGCATCGTGATCGGTATGGTTGGACTTAGCGTTAGTCCCAATAACATTCAAAGTAATACTAGTAGCTTGCGTCTGGCTCATGATCTTAATCATAGTATTAATGCATCGAAAGAAGAATATGCAAATGAAGATAGTAATAATAAACAAGTTGAGGATGAGAGACTGACATTATTTAATAAAGAATTAGAGGATAATATGCGCAATTTGTTAAGTACTGTAATATTTGGAGCTGCAAAATATAATTTGTCCATAGATGATAACTGGCATCAATATGAAGATGAAGATGAAGACGAAGATGAAGATGAAGACGAAAACGAAGAGGAAGATGAAGACGAAAGTGATATTTTATTTCTCAAAAAAGATAAATCTCCGTCAAAAGCAATAAACGAACTTTGCACAGAAAAGTTAATAATATCAACGGGAACAATGAGAAAAGCCCAGTTAGA
>CAXSIE010000372.1:0-2691 GCA_964237295.1 uncultured Flavihumibacter sp.
GAGCGAGTATAAGGAACACGTGTTATTTTACGAAGAGTTGCTGGTAATGGTTCTAAAAAAAAAATTAAAAAAATTTTATCGCTTGCCAAAGATATAAACCCAAAAAAAATGTAGTTGTTGAAATAAGGCCATTGCTTTCGTTTGCAGATTGTACATCTATGTGAACCGTATAAGAATTTGCTGGTGGTGCCTGTTTGAAAAAAGTTTAACTTAAATTATAAAGTTTAAAAACCAGTTAGGTCTAATCATTTCAGCAACGAATCTATAGTTGCCGGTACCACCGGATGATCGTATAAATCATTATGTATTCCCCCGTTCACAGTAATAAACTTATCACCCGGTTTCAAAAAAGCGCTTAACCTCACCGAGTTCCTGTATGGCACCGTCCAGTCATTTGTTCCATGAATTAAAATGATGGGGTCTGTTACTTTTGGCAGGTTTTCAAAGGTGGGAAATTGATACTGTATGATCCGGTTGACCGGATATACAGGCACATAAAATCCAAACAATTCAGGTAAACTGTAATAAGGCGTTTCCAATATCAAGTAACGACAATTTCTGATTGCTGCAAGATGCGATGCGATGCCTGTTCCCAAAGACTTTCCATAAATAATTATATTGTTCGCAGAAAATTTTGTCCGTGCAAGCTTATACATAAGCAAGGCCCATTCGTTCACCAGCTTTTCCGAAAACACTCCGGTGCTTTTTCCATAACCGGGATAATCGATCATCCATACTTCGTATCCTGACTTAGTAAAATACGGAGCAAATTTTTTATACCAGGAAATATTGGTACGATTGCCATGGAAATACAGCACGATCCCTTTAGGTAAACTATCGTGGCACAGGAACCGGATGATGTTTATATTGGTTGAGGCATCATAAGCAATGTTCACTTCTTTAAAAGGAATATCGAATTTATATTGAAAGTCGGCCGGTAACTTTACCGGACGAAAGATCAAATAATCCTGGAGCACATACATTCCAATGCCGATTGAACAATATACTATAATGCTGATCTTTATTATCCCGGGCCATTTTCTTTTTTTCATTACTAATACTTTAAAATATCCCGGATAAAATTATGGTATTCCGGAAAAGAAGGAAGGTTATTATGGCTGCCGCCGTGGATACGGATCAGCGTTATCATGCGTGGATGCAGGGCCTGCAGTTTTTCGCTGTTGGAGATAGGAATAAGCCTGTCTTTTGTTCCATGCAGGATGTAGGTGTGGCATTTGACGTGCATTATCCATTTGTCGGTTCGCAAGCGATACCTTATTACCCAGCGAACGGGCAGTATAAATAAATACCGCTCCATAATTTCGGTGAAGCTGTAATATGGAGCGTCCAGTATCAGATATCGGGGATTATTATCGCTGGCTAGTTTTGCTGCAAAACCGCTCCCGATGCTTCTGCCGTAAACGATGAGATGCTCCTGTTTGTATTGCTGCATTAAAGTTTCGTAAACAAATTGCATATCACTCAGCAAATCTTCTTCGCTGCGTTTACCGGTGCTTTTACCAAAGCCACGGTAGTCAACCATTACAACATCATAATCATACCTGTAAAAGTCTTTTGCATAGCGGGCCCAACCCTTTATGCTTCTGGTATTTCCATGAAAGTATAAAATAAGCCCTTTTGGCGCTTCCCGAAAAAAATGAAGCCCGTTAATCCTCACTCCGGGTTTTACGTCGAAAAATAATTCTTTGAAGGGAACATCATATTTAAATTTAAAAGCAGCATCCAGTTTTTCGGGTTTGAAAATGAATTTTTCCTGCACCAGGTATATAATGATGAGCAGGGCAAGATATCCGTAGATAATATAGGCGAGAGTCGAATTCAAGTGCGCGGTTTAAAAAGCTATAGGTTATCAGAAAAGTAATGTTTATTGAAGTTCTTTCAAATTTTTATTTAATGAGTAATGATTATATCTTCTGAAACTCTTCCTTCAACTTGGTCACTACCGTTACTAATTAATCATTAACAATTAACCACCGGCTATTCTTCATAAACATCTACCCTTTTCAGCCGCACGTTCGAAACAGGCGATATGATCAATGGGAATTTTTCGATAACAACATTTGAAGGATCCAGTCCGAATCCGCGCTCTTCTGAAAGTCCCCAATCCTTGATAGTGAAATGCAATCTCATAATTATTTGCTCCAGGATGGGTAGTTCGTTATCCTGGCTGAGGTATTTTTCCATTACAATGAATTGAAAGTCTCCCACTACGTTATTACGTTCCAGGCTTTCATAGCGGCTGGTGATATTAACTTCATTATTGCTTACAAGATCTTCCACTACCTTTCTGAACAACATGTTGATTTTTGGTTCCATACGAAATCCGAGGCGGAATTCAACCCTGATGATATCATTGGGAATAATATGGTGCACAGAATATTCACATGTATAGGGATCGTCCAGTGTGTCTACATGGATGAACCAGTAAATATCAGCACGCTTTGGTTTTTTATTCAAAATAGAATATATGATCTTGTGTTCTATTTCTTTCGGATTGTTGGCACTTGTTAAGTAAACAAGGTGCGTGGCGTGTTTGGGTACGGTTTTATCATTACTCAGTTCCTGTATCTGTGGAATATAATGTTCCAGCCTTACAAATTCTACATACCGGTTCTTGATCTTCCTGCTCCTGTACCAGACATACATGATGGAAAACATGATTCCTCCGAG
>CAXSIE010000372.1:2701-4696 GCA_964237295.1 uncultured Flavihumibacter sp.
TCATTGTAATATAACCGCCACGGGTAAATTTTTGCAGTAATGCAATCATGTATGACACTTCAATAGTAAAATAGCCAAGAAGAAAGATATAAATCAGTACGGGATTAACCCTTTTGGAAACAAGGTAGTTTGAAAATAAAATGGTGGTTGCCAGCATGGTAACAATGATTGCCAACCCGTAAGCATTTTCCATTCTGGATGATTCCCTGAAATGCAGTACAATAAATACGCAACCTACAAAAAGCATGAAGTTGATGCTGGGAATAAAAAGCTGGCCTTTTTCTTCTGATGGATAGCGAACCTTGAGTTTGGGCCATAAGTTTAGGCGCATTGCCTCACCTATCAGGGTAAAAGAGCCGGTTATCATCGCCTGGCTGGCAATAATTGCCGCGCTGGTAGCGATAATTACTCCCGGAATGATAAACCACTGCGGCATCATATCGTAAAAAGCGTTAATTCCCAGGCTTACTTTAACATCTTTCGTTATAAGCAGGTTTTGATGGTTTGCAAGAAGAGAAGCGCCTTGTCCGAAATAATTCAGCAGTAAACAGGATTTTACATATACCCAGGAAACCCTGATATTCCCACGTCCGCAATGGCCCAGGTCACTGTAAAGTGCTTCTGCACCCGTTGTGCAAAGAAAGACGGCTCCCAATAGCCAAAAGCCATTCGGGTAAGTAATTAAAAACTGTAAAGCATAGTAGGGACTCAGCGCCTTAAAAATAGATAAGTCGTCAAATATATGGTAACAGCCAAGTACAGCAAGCATGGAGAACCAGATAAGCATTATTGGGCCGAAAAGTTTTCCAATGGTTCCCGTTCCGAATTGTTGAAAAAAGAAAAAAAGCACCAGGATGATTAATACGATATAAATAATGGTGTTATCACCAATATTCTTAAGGTAAGGGAGCTTTTGCAGGCCTTCCACGGCGGAAGTTATGGAAATAGGAGGGGTAATAATGCCATCGGCGAGCAATGCGGCGCCTCCCAGCATGGCAGGAATGACCAGCCATTTTTTTTGTCTTCTTACCAGTGCATACAAGGCAAACGTTCCCCCTTCCCCCTTATTATCGGCCTTAAGCACCAACATCACATATTTGACGGTGGTTTGGAGGGTTATCGTCCAGATGATACAGGAAAGTGTTCCAATAATTAACTCTTCTGTAATAATCTTATCAGAAATAATAGAATTAAAAACATAAAGAGGGGATGTGCCGATATCTCCATAAATAATTCCTAAAGCAACAAGTAAGCCGGCCGATGTTACTTTATTAAGATTCTTACCCACGATAAACTGTTATTTTAATATTGCCAGGGCTCAAATTCACAAATTCCGGTGAAAGTCACTCCTAGTGACAAAGGTATAAGTAAATTACTTTTTTTATTTATAAACTATTTTCCATCTTGCCTCTTGTTAACACATCTGTTAAAAAAAATTTTTTTAACTTTTATGGCGATCTTATACACTTGTAATGTGTTAGATAGAAGAACAATTTATAATTTGGCAAGTAACCTGTATTTTTAAATACACAATTGTCCTTTATGATGAACAAGTTTTTTGCTTCCATATGCTTTTTAATTTTTTCCATTCCTGCCTGGTCACAGGCTCCAAGAATTATTTATTCCGAACCGGAACGGGAAGATTCCCGCAGAACGGAATTCGAGGTCATTGGCAAAGTGGGTGGAAATTTTCTCGTTTACAAAAATAACCGCAATGATCATGATGTATGCGTTTATGATAACGATATGCGGTTGAAGGAAAGAATAAAGATGGAAACATCCGACCGGTGGATAAATGTAGATTTTATTGCTTATCCTGATTTTTGTTATATGATCTATCAATACCAGAAAAGAAGCACCTTATACTGCGTAGGGGTGAAGCTGGATGGTAATGGTAAAAGAGTAGGCAATCCTATTGACCTGGATACCACGCAGATCGGATTTGCTGCCAGTAATAAAATTTACACTACTATCTTCAGCGAAGACAAAAAGAAG
>CAXSIE010000372.1:4706-5718 GCA_964237295.1 uncultured Flavihumibacter sp.
AACCGCAATCAAAGGAATTTCTTTTTTACAAGTTTGCTTTTTAATGACCAGTTAGAACTCCTTGGCAGAAACCGTATGAGTATGGCCATGGAAGAAAAAAATGATTATTTCACTGATTTTTTGCTTACTAATGAAGGAGATATGGCATTTGGAATATTCCGTCGCAGCTCTAATAATGAACAGATTACAAAGGTGATGATGGTTACAAAAACACCTGAAGCGCTTGATTTTTCCGTAAGAAATGTGGAGATCGGGACTCTTATCCTGGATGAACTGAAACTTAAGGTGGATAATTCGAACAAACGTATTTTGCTGAATGCGCTTTATTACAAACAAAGAAGAGGAAATATTGATGGTTTGTATTCTTTATCCTGGGATAAAGACAGAAACGTTAAAATAACGGATAGGCTTATAGCATTTAACGACGATTTGCGTTCCGTTGCAAAAAGTTCGGAAGCAAACAGGAAGATGGCCTTTAATGATTATTTTATTAAGAACATCGTTACCCGTAAAGACGGAGGATACCTGGTTATTGGCGAGTCGCTGTATTCTTCTTCGAGAGGAAATACTTATAACCGCTGGAATTATAATTCTTTTGGTAATCCGTGGGGATCGCCGCTTGATTACTCATACTGGTCTCCCATGTATAGCAATCCCTGGTACATGCCATGGAACAGGTACGGGAATATGAATGCCACACGCTATTATGCTGAAAATATTATGGTGCTTTCATTTAATAAAGAAGGCGGACTGGAATGGAGCAACGTAATTGATAAATCGCAATACGATGATGAAACGGATAATATGATATCTTTTCAAACCGTGAACACAGGCTCGGAATTACACTTTTTGTTTAATCAGTTTGAGCGGAGAACACTTTTATTACATGACCAGAGTATTGGCCCTGATGGTAAAGTGTTTCGTAATCCTACCCTTAAAAACCTTGATAAAGGATACGAATTCATGCCGCGTTTCGGCAAACAGGTGAGTTCACGCCAGATAATAATACCTT
>CAXSIE010000373.1:0-1497 GCA_964237295.1 uncultured Flavihumibacter sp.
AGGATAATTACTATGCAGCGCATCCCTGCCATGCTGCATTACAAATAATTCATTTACCGAGTTGTTCCAATCTATTCCTACCACATTACGGATACCTGTAGCATAGCGTTTTCCCTGTGCGTAAGTCTGGTTGAGATGATCGGCTTTAAATTGCCAGATACCTCCTGATGAATCCAGTAGCGGGCATGGATCCTGACCCACAACAGGTTGGCCCGGCCCGGCTACCTGGCAAACATTTGAAGGCGCCCCGATATTTGTGTAAAGGTTGCCGGCATTATCTAAAGCAATGGATTTTGTATTATGTTGTCCCTTATCCCACAACCCGTTTACGATCAATTCTCCGGTTGTATCCGTAACTGTTCCTGTCGGCGATAATTTGTACCTGTAAATACTTTTATTGGAAGAAGCATACAGATAACCATTTTTAATGGTAATACCGGTGCCGCCATAATTGGAGAATCCGGAACGGCTATCGGCTATCCCATCGCCGTTTGTATCCTTTAAACGTATAATACCCTGTCCGTTTTTTACCCTTGCCAATTTAACGTATACATCTCCGTTAGCATTAACAACAAGGTGGCGTGCTGAACCTAAAGAATCTGCGAAAACGGTGGCTTTAAAACCTGAAGGAATACTTATTGTGTTATTGTCGAGTAATCGTTGTTTAGTATTTTTTACTATCAAGGTGTCATTGGCAAAAGATGGAAGCATGTATAAGAACATGCCAGCCGCCATCAATATATGTTTATATAGTTTCATAAGTTGTTATTTAACTATTATACCGTGAAAATACTTGCTTTAAAGCATAAATCTAACGATAGTTTATCAGTGAGCGATTTTTGAAGATACCTTTTCTGAAGGGATGTCAACGGGTATTTTTTCAGCAACGGGTTCACCAAAGAACGGAGCACCGGTAGCCGTCCAGGTAAATTTCTGCGCACGGGGCGAACGAAAGCGCCCGCATCCCTGCGATGGTTCGCTGTTGGCATGGTATAGTATCCAGTCTTCTTTACCATCTGGTGATTTAAAAAAACAATTATGCCCGGGCGCAAAAACTTTTTTCTGAGGTGATGGAGAGAATACAGGTTCAGGATATTTTTTCCATGAGGCGGTATTCAGCAGGTCTTTACCTGTTTGCTGAAGCATGCCTAAAGTGTAGTTATCCGTCCAGCAGCCACTGGCGGAGTAAATAAGAAAAAGTTTGTTATTATGAACAAGTATTTCCGGCCCTTCATTTACGTAAACATGATCAATCTCGTTACCTCTTTTTATGTCGCCGCTTCTTTCCCAGGAGTAAGTGGGTGATGAAATCAACACCCGTTTATTTTCTACTGTCCAGGGATTCTTCATTTTAGCGATATAGATGTTTTGCTGCCCGTTTACATCTCCCTGCCAGCCGGACCATATGAGGTACATGGATTTTTTATATTCGAATACCGAGCCATCGATACTCCATTTATCTCCGGGAGTAGCGAGTTTGCCTTTTATTTTCCATTC
>CAXSIE010000373.1:1507-5330 GCA_964237295.1 uncultured Flavihumibacter sp.
GCATTTTCGAGTACCCATAAACGATGGTTTTCATTCCTGCCGCTGTCGGCAGCAAAATAGATATACCATTTGCCTTTTAAAAAATGTATTTCCGGCGCCCAGATTTCCCTGGAATACGCACCGGTTGCCGGCGGATTCCAAACTGTTTTTCTTTCCGCATCCGGGAGGGAGGCTATGTTTGTTGTTTTCCAGATGTCTATCCTGTTGCCGAGCGTGTTGGTATAATAATAGAATCCGTCTTTATAAATGCACCAGGGGTCTGCACCTGAAGGTAAGAGCGGGTTGGTGAATGTTTGTGAAAGGGCAAGCTGATGAAACAGCATTATGAAGAATAGCAATCTGAAGTTTTTCACTGTAAATGGTTTTATTATTCTGGTAGCTTTCATTCCAACACTTTTTTTAACACAGAGAACAGCCGGAGGAGGAAACACGGAGGGCACAGAGAGCATTCTCTGCGCCCTCCGTGTTTCCTCCTCCGGCTGTTCTCTGTGTTAAAATTTGTTTCACCTGATTTGCTTATTCACTTGCCACAGGTACTGTTTTTTTCTTAGTAACCTTTCCGGTTAATGATCTGATCAGACCCACTTCTTCATTACTAAAAGCCGTTCCATCTTTCCTGAAAATATCATGAAACCAAACCTTAGGTTCTTCACCGCCGGGCATCGGTGTATCCCATGCATAGATGGTATTTGTTTTACCTGAAACAAATCCCCAGTTAAAAGCCGCCACATTTTCTTTTTTCAGCAAAGGCATTATATTGGCAAACCTGCTTCCACGCGTGCGCGCCATATACTCCGTACAAATAAGCGGACGACCGAACTTTCTCAATGAGTCAATTGCTTTCAGATGAGCTGTTTCATTTTCATAATTGTGATAAGTGATCACATCTGAATTCTCCAACTGGTATCTATTCAGGTCAACCAGCTTATCGTACCATACACCGGAAGACAACGGCTGGCTTGGATTAACCTGGCGCCCCCAGGAAAATATTTTTTCCAGTAAAGGCATGCTTTTGTTACCATAATTTGAATTGCCCGGCTCGTTATAAAGATCCCATAAAAAAATCCTCCTGTCCGATTTAAAAGTTGTAAGCACATCTTTTACATATTTCTCCAGCAAGCCGGTTATGGATGGGTCATCATACAGTAATTTTCCCGGATCTCTTACCCAGCCGGAATTGTGCACGCCCACTTTTGGCGCCGGTTGCGGACCGGCCTTGTAAACCTCATTCCAGCAATCATCAAAAAATACGAACATTGTTGCGATATGATGTTTGTTCGCAATAGTAAGATATTCTCTCATACGCTGCTTAAAACCGGAAGGATCCGCTTCCCAGGCAACATGATGGAGGAACACACGCATTCCATTGAAGCCAAGCGATTCCGCAAAGCCAAGTTCCCGGTCAATTGTTGTGGGATCGAAAGATTCCTTCTGCCACATCTCTAACTGGTTGATAGCCGAGCTAGGCTGAAAATTACTTCCTCTCACCCAGCCCCATTTTTTATACCAGGCACCGGCCTGTTCCTTCGACCATACTTTTCGCTCCTGCCCTACCGTTAGATTGGTGGTGAGCACTACTACAAATAAAACCGTGATAATTTTTTTCATGAAGTTAGTTTTTGCTATCGGCTTCCAGCCTTTGTTTGTCAGCTTAAGCCATTGAATAATGGGTTCACATCTATATAAACAGGTTAACTTTCAACTATTTATTTTGCTACGGGAAAGGAAGCAATCCTTAATCTTGCCGCACCCATAGGTATCAACTCAATAGGCTGTTCCTTGGTTGAAACAGTAACAGGACTTTGAGGCAATACATCACACAAACCGTATTTATCCAGGGTCCATTCAGGAATAATTTTACCAGTTGCTTTTAAAGTTATCGGGGTTGCATCCGGCGTAAACGGGTAGTTATCAGAAGGCCATGGTTTCTTTTCGATCTTGAATTGTTCTTCCAACGATTTATTATTCAATACCAATCCATAGTTCCACATGGTCACCGGGTAAATTTCAAATGACGGCCACCTGGTTTGATCTACGTCCGCCTGCCATTTAGAATCACCTATGGCGGATTTTTTAGAATCCATCATTTTATAGAACTCCTCAATCTTTAATGAAAAAGTAAGCGGACCATAATTAATGCTTACACTGTTTTTGTTTTTTTTCCATTCATCCAGGTGCAATTTCATCGGCAAAATCAATTCAACCACGTCTCCCTGTTTCCAGGTTTTTTCTATCCTTGCATAGGAGGAATTTTTCATTGTTACGGTTACCGGAGATCCGTTTACCAACACAGCCGCAGTATTGCACCAGGCAGGAATGCGCAGGTACAATGGAAACTTCACCTGTTTACCTGTGCTTACTTCGAACCTGATCCGGTCTTCGAAGGGATAATTGGTCACCTCTTTAAAAGTAACCTGCTGACCGTTGCCCACCGTTACCGTTGTTTCACAGGAATTGTACATCATTGCAGCAATGCCTTTATCATTGCTGGCCATCCATAAATGCTCTGCATAATAAGGCCAGCCTTGGGCGTGGTTGTGCTGGCAACAACGGCTGCTGAACGGATTCATCATTAAAAACGGTCCCTCATTCTGCAAACCCGGACTATGATTTTTACTGTCGCTCATTACCATGTTAGGAGCGGTCAGGTAACGAAGCCCTTTAAAATCGGGCATTACTGCCGCAGGATAGGTATTGAATGCTACGTCCTCGCAATTATCGGCCCACATGGGATCGCCTGTGATACCGAATAAAATTTCATCAGATGCCATCTGCTCCACCATTCCGCATACTTCCACCGCCTGCCTTGGATCATCATAACCTTTGCGTGCATTTTCGTCAGCGCCGAACATGCCGCCAGGCACCTGTCCGTACATATTTCTTACAAGGCGAAAATCGGCATATGTTGCATTCAGCTGACCTGTATCTTTTGTCTGCATGTAATAGGTAGCCGGCTCCCTGAAGCACTGGGCAATGTTTACGTTATGCCAGTTAGGCAAATTGTTTTTCTGTGCCCAGTCAGCGGTGTTCCTGTGTATTTTACCAGCCAGATCAAGCAACCATTTCTCACCTGTAATGTTGTATAGCCAGTATATGCTGTACAGGTTATCTCCGCCCCTGCTGTTCTCCCAATAAATCTGGAGCAATCTATCATCCGGAACGGTGGATTGCCATTTAAAATATTTCGTCATAAAAGGAATAACCCGGGGATCTTTAGCGTATTCGTAATAAGATTGCATGCACCATAGCATGATCATGTTGGGCCATAGGTCAGCGCTTTTGCCTTTGTTATCCTGATGTTCGTTCTCAACAATCCGCGGACCGAAATAACCATCCGGCTGCTGGCTTTGAAAAACTTTGTCGAGCCATAATTTTGTTTCGCTGATGATTTTTTCATCTTTCAGGATATACCCCAGGTTACCGTAACCTTTGAGCCAATAAGGAACTTCTTCCCAGCCGTGGTCACCCCGGCCATCACCGCTGAACCAGGCGTTATTTTTTTTGTCGAGCCAGGCGCTTATTTCGCCAAGGTGTCCGGTCAGACCATCTCTTTGCAGTTCCAGGTATTTAAGTATCCAACCCTTTGGCCGAATAGCGCCTACCGGAAGTTTAAGAAAATACAGCGGTTCAAGCGGTGCTTTGTTTCCGGTGTAGAAGGGATTAAGGCCGGTTTTTGATGGTTTTAAGATATTGGTGGCCGTTATTACATCCTGCTGACCCTGGCAATCTGCAGTTTGAAAAACAGCCAATAAAATGATACCGGTAATAATTTTTTTCATCAGATTGGTTTGTACTTAGCTATCAGCCGTCAGATACCAGCTTT
>CAXSIE010000373.1:5340-5686 GCA_964237295.1 uncultured Flavihumibacter sp.
CTTCGTCGCTATTTGAATTTTTAAACTAATCAATAATTTTAAAATATACTAACGCATGAATTTTTATTTTTAAATAGTCAGCCTTTTTTAACTATTCATTTTTTTTAGTCCCATCTGACACCCCATACCCCATACACCATACCTGCTAATTACTTTACCACTTTCATAATTCCATTCATAATACGCCAGTGACCGGGGAAGGTACAAATAAACGGATAATCACCCGGCTGTGAAGGTGCTGTAAACTGTAAACTGATTTCTTCCTGCGGTGCAAGCAATTTGGTGAAATATAATACCTCCGGCATTTTAGGAACATAACTCCTTTCCGCGCCTTTCGGATCTGCGG
>CAXSIE010000374.1:0-5665 GCA_964237295.1 uncultured Flavihumibacter sp.
TGGATGCTGATGTGGCATCTTTAAGAACCTGTATGGATTCAATCATACCCGGATCAATATTTCTAAACTGTTGCTGATTAACAGTAGGCACGCCATCGATTATAAACAATGGATTGGTATTACCCAGCGTGTTCAACCCGCGTATCAGCAACCTGTTCTGTCCGCCGTTTGGCCTGCCGTCATTTTCGATGAATACTCCGGGAATGCGGCCTTGCAAAGCCGTTATGGTACTTGAACCGGGCAGGTCGCTTATCGATGCCGGGTTAACAATGCTTACCGCGCCTGTAAGATCAACTTTTCGCTGCGTGGAATAACCTGTAACCACTACCTTTTCAAGACCGGTCGTTTCATTTTCCAATGATACATTTATGATTGATTTACCTGATACAGGTATTTCTATGCCTGTATATCCGATATAAGAAAATACAAGCGTTCCGTTTGAGGGAACGGTAATGGAATAATCGCCGTTGCCATTAGTAGTGCTGCCGTTACTGGTGCCTTTCAATGTGATGCTTACTCCTGCTAAAGGTTTGCCTTTTGAATCGGTAACCTTTCCATGTACTGTATTGTCCCATGCTAAAACTTTTTGATTTGAAACGGATATCAATATAACCGTAACCATCATTGTTTTCATAATAGCACCGGTGAGGGAATGATTACTTAGCTCCCATTTTACTGGCGATAGTTTGAGTAAGCGCTCAAACGTTCTATGAATCAATTTAGAAATCATAAACCTGACTGTTTTAAAATTTATAGCCATCTTGTTTCCGAATAAAATATCATATCAGCATTATATCCATGATGCAACGATAAACAAAATCCTCCTGCACTACATAAAATACAGGGCAAAACGCTTTTCGCTGATGCTTATATTAATGACCCGGAAAAAACAAAAAGTCCCATCATGATAAAATATTTTTTAAAGAACAAATTGAAACAGGCAACACGATGCGCTGACGCACTATGCTATGAAATGCTTAATACCGAAATCCGCAGGGTATTTACTGCTTTGCGAAGCTGGTTCTGAACTGTTTTCCTTGCTATGCCTAATTGTGTTCCAATGTCTTTCGTAGGAACGTCTTCCTGGTAGTGAAGGCGAAATATAATCTGCCTTTGCGGTGGCAGTGATTGCAGCAGCGCTTCATACGATTGGTAAAATTCTTTCCACAGCAAATGCCCATCGGCCCGTGCATTCTTTTCGGGTATATAATCCAGCATGCTGACGGAAGCATCAATTGGTTTTTTCTCCGCAAAAAATTTAATCACCCTGTTACGAATGGCAACGTTCAGATAAGGTGATAAATTTTCGATATGTATCGTTTCCCTGTTGATCCAGATATGGGTAAAGATCTCCTGCACGATATCTTTGGCAGCATCACAGGTTTTTATTTTCTTATAAGTTTGCGAATATGCTTTCTCCCAATACTTTTTAAATAATAGATTAAATGCTTGTTTGTTACCCTGCTCAACCTGTTGAAGCAGCAAGGTATCGGGGGAGCGTGTTGGTGTAGGATAATTCATTGGCTATCTTATAATAATCGTTAAAGTTGTTTTCAATCTTTATTGTAAGCGCGCAACTAATACTGGTTGCGATATAGGCCACAAAGACACGGAGGCACGAAGCATCACAAAAACATTTCTAATCGATCCTTTGTATCATGATGCTACAGGCCTTTTGATCCCAGCAGGATGTGTTTAAACGTTTAAGCAAAAAGCAAAAAAATTATGTTTCTCCACAGGATTTCCCTATATGAAAACCTGATTCCAGGATAATCTGCCTTTTTGTTTTCTTATGATTCATTACATCCAGCAGGGTATTGACCGCGATGCGGCCAATTTCTTCCAGAGGCTGTATTCCGTGGGTAATGGGACAATAAAACAGTTCAAAAGCTTCAGAATCATCGAAACTTACTATCCCCAATCTTTCCGGAACCTTTATATTCAAAGCGTTTATATGGCGCAGGCCATTTACCGCCAATGTATTTGTAGCAAAGAAAATTGAATCACACTCCGATTGCAGCGCCAGCAGTTCGTCAACATAAGTCTTTACATCATGGCTGTTAAGGCTGTCAGGCAATCGCTTTATTAATTGCGGATCGATTTCCAGCGCGGCTTCTTCAAGCGCCGTCAGGTATCCTCTTTCACGATCCAGCAAATGAAGCAGCGAGGTTTTGTAGGTAACGATGCCGATGCGTCTATGACCCGTGGTGATTAAATGTTTTGTTGCGCGGTAAGCGGCGTTATAATTATCAATCGCTATTAAGTTCGCTTCAACGTTTGGTAAGATGCGGTCGATCAATACAAAAGGGACTTCATTTTTATTGAGGTACTCAATCTGTTTCTCACATTTTTCCACCGGAACCAGTATCAGGCCGTCAACCTGCCGGTTTAGCAGCACATTAATTATTTCAGCAAACATTTTCGGATTCTCATGCGCGCTTCCAAAAATAACGGTATAGTTAAACTTCTGGCATTCCGCTTCTATCGCCCTTGTTACTCCTGTAGTAAAACGGTAATTGATTTCAGCCACCACAAAACCGATGGTATGCGTTTTTTTTGTTTTAAGGCTTTTGGCTATGTGATTGGTGGTATAATTCAATTCTTTCGCCACCTCGCGGATGGTTTGGGCTATTTTTTTGCCTACCCGCTTTTCTTCCTCCTGGTTGTTCATTACATACGAAACCAGCGCAATAGATACTCCTACTTTTTCAGCGATATCCTTCAGGCCGGTTTTTTTTCGCATGGCAACAATCAGTTCAGTTATCCAAATGTATTAATTTAAACGATTAAGCAAAATTTATTTTGACAATTTTAAAATTACAGGTAATTGTCTTTTACGGGGCGGGCAGGTTGCACCTTTTGCGATTGCTTTAATTAACTTCGGCGGTTACAACTATCTTTATGAATTATGAAACGTTCAACATTTTTACTAATTACTGCAATCTTATCTTTCGTATTTGGAGCAATGATGTTTTTTGCTCCAAGCTTTGCAGCAGGTTTTCTCAACATTGCAACAACACTCCAAACCATTTCAGTGCTTAGAGGTATGGGCGCATTAATAATAGGCAGTGGTGCTATAAACTACTTTTCGCGTAACCAAAATAATTCTGACATTATCAAAGGTCTCTTATTAACAAACATTATAACACATCTCTTGGGACTATCCGCAGACATCTGGGGAGTTTTTGACGGCGCTTTAACACTTAGCAAAATGGCACCTGTTGAAATCACCCATCTTTTTGTTGGCATTGGTTCGTTGATTTATTTATTACGTCTTAATAACAGTAACAAATAACTACATAACATCGATACCGGTTTTCCGGAAAGCCTCAAAACTAAGCTGCATTTTATTCCGGCCCTCCTGGCGGTTAAAACTAACTATCAGCAGCTTTTTGCCAAATGACAATTGATTACCGAACTACATGTGATATTTTTGATATTATGGAAGCGCTTATAAATTATCTATTACAATTCGGACATCTAAACCAACAACAAATTGATCTGGTAAAAAGCAAGGGAATGTTGAAGGAATTACAAAAAGATGCATACTATGCAGAAGCCGGAAAAATTCCCCGCGAAGTTGCATTTTTAACAGAAGGGATTTTCAGGATTTGTTATTACAATAAACAAGGAGAAGAAATTACCAAGTATTTCATTGATGAAAATAATTTTGTTGTAGACATCAACAGTTACAACCAAAGCATTCCTTCCTCAGAATATGCACACGCGGTTACAGATTGTAAATTCATCGTTTTTTCAAAGGATGCTATGAAAGAACTTTCCATGACTATCATTGCATGGGATGATATCATCAATAAAATAACATCAAAGGCATTAATAGAAAAAGTGAATAAAATTAGTCCGATGATGACCGAAGGTGCTACGGAACGATACCTTAACTTCTTTGAAAAATTTCCCAACCTTGCAAACCGGATTCCATTATTATATATTGCCTCCTACCTGGGTATTACACAATCGTCATTAAGCAGGATAAGAAAAAACATCAGCGGCTGAATTGCTTTTTGCCAAATGGCAAATGATTCCAACTTTTTAGTGGTGAGCTTTGCATTATAATTAAAAAGATTAAAATGAAATCAATCATCATTACAGGAGCAACAAGTGGAATTGGTTACGAATGTGCATTGCAAACAGCAAAGATCGCACCCAACGAACAAATCATTATAGCTTGCCGAAGCCAGCAATCCGGCAATGAAGTAATCAAAAAAATTAAACAAAATACAGGGCATGAAAATATTATTTGCCTGCCCCTGGATTTGCAATCTTTACAATCTGTACGGGACTTTACAGAGCGGTTTTCAAAGAGTTCTGAAAACAAAATAATCGCTTTAATAAACAATGCGGGTATTCAGGTTATTACAGAAACGCAGTTTACAAAAGATGGTTTTGAAAGCACTTTCGGTACAAACCACCTGGCGCCTTTTTATCTTACCTTATTGCTTATGCCTTTTATGGATAATAACGCCAGCATAACATTTACAGCAAGTGGTGTACACGACCCGAAACAAAAGACAGGTATAGAACCGCCTGTATTTAAAGTTGCAAAGGAATTAGCATATCCAAATGAAACAACGGAGCAATCCAAAATTGCCGGCCTGCGAAGGTATTCTACTTCTAAATTATGCAATATTCTAACGACGTATGAATTACAAAGAAAAGTATCCGAAACTAATATCAGGGTAAACGCCTTTGATCCCGGATTGGTACCAGGTACAGGACTTGCAAGAACTTATTCTCCATTTTTGCGTCTCTTATGGAAGTATGTGTACCCCTTGCTTAAATATTTTGTAGCCAATGTAAACACGGCGAAAAATTCAGGTACAAGGCTGGCGAACCTAGCCACTGCCGATCAATACAAAAATGCCAAAGGAAAATATTTTGAAGGAACAAAAGAGATAAAATCTTCCACAGATTCATACAATAAAGAATACCAGCATGTTTTATGGACATCAACCATTGATCTGCTTAAGATAAAACAAAATGAAACTTCCATTTCTCTTGCATGATGCTCATTGCAATCTCTTTCAGCCTTCCCGTGTAAGTTAAACAGAGATTGACGCTTCGACTTAAAAGAGATTTAACCACGGAGTCAGGGAGGCAGGGAGAGACACTGTGTTTCTCCCTGCCTCCCTGACTCCGTGGTTTGAAACCTCACATCATTTCACATGTAACTTTTTAAGGGCTGGCTTTTAATACAAGTAACCTAACACCATGTTAGTATTAATACATGCAACTTAATTAATCTTGCAGGCAAATTATTCCCCTATAATTTAGAATTTAAATGCACCAACGTTAGTTCGCCTTCTTCATCTAATTGAAACATACTCACGGTGGAATTTTCCTGCACCAGCTTTCTATAATATTTAAGGTGCATCCCGAGTTTATAAGCAAGGTAAAAACGGTTGACGCCGTTATGGGCTACCACTAATATGTTGCCGGTTTTAAACTGATATTGCAGACTGTTGAAGAAAGAATCTACGCGCTTCACTACTTCACCCGCAGTTTCACCGGTTTGGCCGGCTTTTGTAACAGCAGGATCAGCCATCCAATTGTTCCATAAGGCTTCATCTTCCTTTATGAACTGCTCTTTTGGTTTGCCCTCCCAATTACCAAGATCCGCTTCAATCAAACGATCATCATTAATAAC
>CAXSIE010000375.1:0-5632 GCA_964237295.1 uncultured Flavihumibacter sp.
GGTTCAGTGGTTGTGTCAACAATTTTTTGAAGAGTTCCATTTATTTGTTCCCTTTCCCTTAATACTTCGTCAAGTGAGTGCTGTCCGATAATATTGCGCAATGCTGTCACTGAAAATTGATAAACAGCTTTGTTATAGTCTGCAACTTTTATAATAGCATCTTCAGGATTTGTTATTTTAAACCAGAGTACTGCATTTACTTTTATTGTAACGCTATCCTTTGTGATTGTCTCTTGCTGTTCAAGGTCAACGGTTTTTGTCCTGATGTCAACTCTTTGTTGTCTGTCTATTAAAGGAATAATCCAGTAAAGGCCTGGACCTTTTATAGACTGAAAACGTCCAAGTCTGAATACAACACCTCGTTGATATTCTTGCGCGATACGAAATCCTGATAGAAGAAATACGATAATTATTATTGTAATTGGTAATAGTGCCATATTCTTTGTATTAATATTCCAATTTATTTTTTTGTATCAAAGTTTGGTGGTGTCGTTTTGACGTTACCTCCAGCGTAAAAGCATTTAGAAAGTCGGGGCATTTATATTTTTCTCCCTTGGCTAACAAATGCTTATGATTTTCTACTGTGAAGTTCTTTATTTTTTCAAAGTATTTAAAATTGAACGTGTTCAAAATAGATCATTCGCAATTGCAGTTGCAGCAATGAATAGGCCTGCTTTTTTGGATGGTTTTTCGAAGCTTTTTTTAGTCTTGCTGTATTTGAGCCGCAACATGTGCCGCTTTGCTTTCAAAAGGTAACACTATAACTTCGGAAAGCAATTCGTTCCATTGCCAAGGCACTAAAAAATTATCTCAATAAAAATCATAGTAAACTTGTGATAAATAGTCATGGAAGCCCCAACCAATATTCTCCGTGTCGTCAACAATTTTTCTTGCCCGTATCGCAAATTTATTCAGCAAATTTTCTTTTCTCATTAATGTCAAAGCCTTAACATAGGTTTTTTCCAAGCTTGAATAAAAGTTTTCGTCAATGTCTCCATAATCATTGGTAAATTTTACGCCTGTTTCCACATATAAGAGCATAAGATCGGCAAGCAGGTCAGATGAAGCTCCCAGTTTTTTAAAATCACTGATTGCCTGTTTCCCGTCGCTAAGCTTGTAATCGAAGCCTCTTTTAGGATAAAACGCTTCTACAACTTTGTCTTTATATTTTTTAAAAAGTTCATTTTCATTAGGGTTTATATAAAAATCTAAGAACTCTTTAACTGATTTATTGCTTTTGTACAAATCAGTTATCAGATTAAGAAGATTTTCCTTATCCAGTTTTTTCAGTTCTTTTTTTATGTCGGTTATTCCCATTGTGTAAAGTTTTTACTACTGGCAATAGCGGACTGCATTTGCGAAGTAGGTAATCTGATGCTGTCTTTTTCGTTATCAATGTTATGATTATAATACATCAAGCACTCTTTCTTTTTTCAGTTAAATACTTTCTCACCGGAATATCATAAACTATCATTATTAAATAGGCTATGCCAGTTAATAGAATGGTTCCTAGTGTTATGATAAGAGATAATTGAGTTGTGGTTACTTTATGACCGTTGTAGTAGTTTCCAAACATCCATATTGCTGCATAATGTGTCATGTATAGGGGATACGATATTTTTCCTGAAAATATACAAAGGTTTTTTAACCCCTGACTTAGCGTAGCCCCTGCACCCAATGCAATTAGTAATGGGAAATAGAACAGTACCACCATCGGTTCTGTTAGCCAGTTCCATTTAGAAAAAGGCATTATAAAGGATAACGCCAGTAATACAGACAACTCGATAAAACCCAGCTTCGTTTTAATGATCCAGTTAGATCGGTAAATGATCAGTCCGGCTAAAAATGAATAGGAAATACGGGCACAGCCATCCCAAAAGTTTTCTCCAGCCCATCCTCCCATCAATGATCCCGCGCGGAAACTAACAAAGCAAAGGGCTACTGCAGAAATTAAAGCTAATAAAAGCAGGTAGGGACGACTTATCCTGTAAAGGATGAAAGCATAAAAGATATTGGCAACGTATTCCCAGAATAATGACCAGGAAGGTGCATTGAAACTGAACAAATTAAAAGAACGCTCTGTCATTACCGGGAAGGGAATCAAAAGAATTGAGCTTAGAAATATCAGAACAAGTTTGCCGGTTCCATATAACTCCGGGTGGCCGCCAAATGGGTCGAAGAGAAAACTAAATAAGCCTAATAGGGAGCCTATAATAACCATAGGATGCAGTCTTATGATCCGTGATGTAAAAAACGCTGCGATCCCCATTCTTCCAATACGGTCATCATAAGCGTATGCGATAACAAATCCGGATAAACAGAAAAAAAAGTCTACCGCTAAAAAGCCGTGCCCGATGAAATTTTTGCTGTAGTCTGAATAAGCCCATTCCATGAAATGAAAAACTACGATTGCCAATGCTGCTATGCCTCTTAATCCGTCAAGAATCTCAAAATGTTGTTTAGTCTTTAAAATGTCCCTGTCTGCCTTTTCCATATTCCTGATTTTTAATAGTATCTATCCCTAACCTGGCTTTAAGTAGCGGATGCCTTCACACGTGTTATAGCAAAAAAAAATGTTTCCCATCTGCCCCGGCCTGGCCAAATTTATTATTTAATGTTGATTGTTTGTTCTGTTGAATAATAATAATGCAGCATCGCAGTCTGGGATAAAAAGAAGCAAGCTTTTATCTTTTATAAGTTGATAATAAAACAATCTTTAAATTACTTCTAAATTCAAGCGGTTTAACAACCAAAAGTTATGATTGCAAAGAAATTACTCGTCGCAGCTATGATCGTTAGCTTGTCTGCTCCTTTTATATCGTTTGCCCAGGTAAAAGATAAAATTGTAGTAAAGTTTGACCAGCCAACCGCAGCCGTTCAGCCAACTATGTGGGGTATTTTTTTTGAAGACATTAACATGGGCGCCGATGGCGGTTTATATGCCGAGTTAGTAAAGAACCGGTCTTTTGAGTTCTATAATCCCTTAATGGGATGGACCATCAGCGGAAACCACCATACGGAAGGAGATATGTTGGTGATAAACAGGCAGGAAGCCAATACAGCCAATCCAAGGTTTCTTCGTGTTAATTCTTTATATGATTCAAAAGGCGATCTTGACATAACCAATGAAGGCTTCAGGGGAATGGGTATTAAAGAGGGTGTTGGTTATAGCTTTTCCGTTATGTATCGCCAGCAACAACCCGGTGTAAAATTGAATATCGAACTGGTTAGTGCAGCCGGAGCGATCATTGGAAGTGCTTCTTTAACGCCTGCCGTTGATAAAAGCACCTGGCAAAAACAATCGGTAAGCTTTAAAGCAACCGCAACTGAACCTAAAGCCAGGTTAAATATAAGGTTCGAAGGCAAGGGGACTATTGATCTTGATATGATTTCTCTTTTCCCGCAGGATACCTGGAAAAACAGGCCGGGAGGAATGCGTGCGGACATGGTGCAAAAGCTTGCTGATCTGAAACCGGGCTTTATCCGGTTTCCCGGTGGTTGTATAGTAGAAGGTCATGACCTGGCTGTGCGTTATCAATGGAAAAAAACCATCGGACCTTTAGAAGAACGTCAGTTAATAGTTAACAGGTGGAACACCGAATTTGGTCACAGGCCTGCTCCCGATTATTTCCAATCTTTCGGATTGGGCTTCTTTGAATACCTTCAACTGGCTGAAGACATAGGAGCAGCACCCTTGCCTATACTGAACTGCGGAATGGCCTGCCAGTTCAATACCGCTGAAGTAGTTCCCCTGGATCAACTGGGCCCTTACGTGCAAGATGCCCTGGATCTGATAGAATTCGCGAATGGCAGTACGGCATCCGGATGGGGTAAGGTACGGGCAGGGCTCGGACATCCCGCCCCTTTTAATTTAAAAATGATGGGAGTGGGCAATGAGAACTGGGGACCGCAATATGTAGAGCGGGTGAAAATATTTACAAAAGCCATTAAAGAAAAATATCCTGATTTTAAATTAATTAATAGCTCCGGAACTGATCCCGATGGGGCAAGGTTCGATTACCTGAACGGTGAACTGAGAACTATGAAGGCTGACTTTATTGATGAACATTATTACCGCCGCCCTGAATGGTTTTTAGCGAATGCCAAACGCTATGATAATTACGATAAAAACGGATCTAAAGTATTTGCGGGAGAATATGCTGCACAGAGCGATAAAACGGTAAGCGTAGATAATAAAAACAACTGGCAAACGGCTATCGCGGAGGCTGCTTTTATGACAGGCCTGGAACGCAATGCCGGTGTAGTGCAGATGGCCTCTTACGCCCCGTTGTTTGCACATGTTGATGGATGGCAATGGACGCCGGATCTTATCTGGGTAGATAATCTCAGAACTTATGGTACCCCAAACTATTTTGTACAAAAGTTATTTTCAACAAATAAAGGAACAAATGTAGTTCCGATAGAAATGAATAATAAAGAAATTGCTGGAGAAGACAGCCTGTATGCTTCGGCAACCATTGATAAAAATACAAATGAACTGATAATAAAGCTGGTGAATGCTTCGGGTAAGGAAAAAAGCAGCAGCCTTTTATTAAACGGCACAGGTAAGCTGTCGAATGAAGGCGCTGTTACCGTGTTAAGAGGGAATTCATTGGAGAAAGTCAATTCATTTTCTAATCCTACTGAAGTAAGCCCGGTAACAAAATCAATTCAAATAAAAGGTAAAAACCTGGATGTGGTGCTTGAGCCGTATTCTTTTTCGGTAATTAAAATACCTGTGAGTAAAAACAACGCTACTGCAGTAATTCTTTCGGGTAACTAAAAAAATCTGATCATGGCAAAGCAAAAGCAACAAACTGATCTTCGGATCTGCTTCCGATCTTTCCACCGCCGCATGCAATTACTACGAATTCCTTTCCGTCTATCGCATAAATTGCAGGAGTAGCATATCCGGCACCAGGCAGCTTAGCTTCCCACAACACCTTGCCTGTATTTTTGTTAAAGGCTCTTATTTTTTCATCCTGAGTTCCGGCAATAAATACCAGTCCTCCTTTTGTTACAACCGGACCTCCATATACCTGTGTGCCGGTAGTGGGAATGCCTTTTTTCTTCAATTCTTCAAATTCGCCGAGCGGTACTTTCCACAGCAGTCTGCCATTGTTTAAATCCACGGCATTTAAAGTTCCCCATGGTGGTTTAATACCGGGATAACCATTCTTATCTACAAAACGGTTGTAACCTGTCATTGAATAGGGAACCTCATCCAGGATATTTTTACCGGTAACCTTGTTAGCCGTGTCGGGTATTCCGGGTTTTATTAAAACGGCAGTAGCGCTTCTGCCTCCCGGTGATGCGGGCTCTTTTAATGTTGCATTCAATAAAAAAGCGAGCAGTGCTGTTTTTTCATTTTCCGGTATCTGCTTAAAAGATGGCATCATATTCTTGCCGTTTTCTATAATTTTTCTTACCTGGTCTTCCTTGTATTTACCGCCGATATTTAATAATGCCGGGAAGGCGATGCCATTGCCTTTTAATTCAGGGCCATGACAGCCAATGCAATAGTGGTTATAAACACCATGACCTATCCCTTTCAGCGATCCGTCGTATGCATTTTTCTTTGGTACATCAATCATAGTTAACTACCAGGGCAGTTCACTGCTGTTAGCATAAA
>CAXSIE010000376.1:0-358 GCA_964237295.1 uncultured Flavihumibacter sp.
AATGCATTAAACGTAGTACCCGGTGATATCCTGACATTCACCAACGAAAAACTGGTGGGAACCATGGAGCGTATCTACGTAAGCTATCCCAATCTTCATTCGGATGTTAAGATAGGTAATAAGATAATGATAGATGATGGTAAACTGGAAGTGAAGGTTGTTGGTATTGAAGAAAATCATGACGTGAAGGTAGAGGTTACCATGGGTGGCGTGATCTCTTCTAAAAAAGGGATCAATCTTCCGGATACAAAAATATCTTTACCAGCGCTGACGGATAAAGATCTTATTGACCTTGAATTTATTATTCAACAACAACTCGACTGGGTAGCACTTTCCTTTGTTCGCAGTGTTAAAGATA
>CAXSIE010000376.1:388-738 GCA_964237295.1 uncultured Flavihumibacter sp.
TTCAGGAGAAACAAAGCAAAACAAAAATCATTGCCAAGATAGAAAAACCCGAAGCTTTGGTAAACATCAGGGACATTATTATCGAATCAGATGGCATAATGATCGCACGTGGCGACCTTGGCGTAGAACTACCGATTGAACAGGTTCCTCTTATACAAAAGCAACTGATCCGTAAATGCCTGCACCGGGCAAAGCCTGTTATTGTTGCAACACAGATGATGGAAAGCATGATTGAACGCAGCAAGCCCAACCGCAGCGAGATCACTGACGTAGCCAATGCAGTTTCAGAAGGTGCCGATGCGGTAATGTTAAGCGGTGAAACCGCTACCGGCATGCATCCTACCCTGGTA
>CAXSIE010000376.1:748-5125 GCA_964237295.1 uncultured Flavihumibacter sp.
AAGATCATCATGGAAGTGGAAAAAACAGATTATGATTATAACCGTGAAGAAGCACTGGCACCGCAGGCTCATTCACCGTCTTTTCTCAGCGATGCTATTTGTTATAATGCCTGTAAGCTTGCCAAAGATGTTAATGCGGAAGTGCTTATCGGCATGACCCAAAGCGGTTATACTGCGTTTGTTCTTAGTAGTTATCGTCCTAAATCACCGTTATATATTTTCAGTAAGGAAAGGTCGCTGATCAATCAGTTAAGCTTAAGCTGGGGTGTAAGGGCTTTTTATTATGCAGAAGAAAACAGTGTGGATAATATTGTAAATGACCAGATTTCAATATTACGTAGCCGGGGTTTTATAAAAACCGGAGATGTGGTGGTTAATACCGGGAGCACGCCGGTTCAGATGCATTTACCTACTAATATGCTCAAGATCACTAAAGTGGATTGAGGTAGATCCTGCTTGAAAAGCTATAAGGCAGGCTGTTCAGCCCGCCTTATAGCTTTTCAAGCTCAGCAAATATCCTCCGTACCTCTTCTCCATCACAAACAACCTGCTCTAGCTCCTCTTTCAAATCGGCATTAATGAAAGTCATTTCACTGCCAATAATCTTTTTTGCAGTTGTATGAAATTCAACTGCCCCTGTTTGCAATGCTATCTCTTTTACATTATCTGATCTCAATCCCGAGCCGGGCATAATTACAATTCTTTCATCCGCGCGTTCTACCAGTTCTTTGGTTAATTGCAAACCTTCCATAATTGTTGAATGCCGTCCTGATGTAAGTATTCTTTCACAGCCTGTTTCAATTATATCTTCCAAAGCCTCAAAAGCATTGCTTGCGCGATCGAAAGCACGGTGAAATGTTACCCCCATTGGATAAGCCAGCTTAACAAGCGCTGCCATTCTTTTTTTATCTACTGTTCCGTTACTATTAAGCATCCCGATAGCTACTCCGCTACAACCAAGTTCTTTACACAATTTCACATCTTTCTTCATCACACCATATGCTTCATCACTATAAAGAAAATCGCCGCCACGCGGACGTATAATAGGATATACATCTATATGTAATAGCTCTACGGCCGATTGTATCAAGCCATAGGATGGGGTTGTTCCTCCCTCGTATGGATTATCACAAAGTTCAATCCGGTGAGCACCTGACTGTTGTGCTGTAATACAACTGCCTAGATTGAAAGCGCAGATTTCTAGTTGAAAGATCATAATAGCTTACTGTCAGAACCAGTTTTTAGCGTCGTATGTTTTAGTGCCTTCTTTGGTTGTTACACAATAAGTGAAGCCTTTCTGTAATGCATAACCGCCGAATTCACCTTTTTTATTCACGGCAATAAATCCAACCTGCAGTCCCCTGGCTTTTTCTTTTCGTTTGGTTACAATACGTTCAATAGCTTTTTTACAGGCTTCTTCCGGTTTAAAATTTTGCCGCATCAGTTCCACTACAAGGTGAGAACCAACGATGCGAACCACTTCTTCCCCTACACCTGAAGAGGTTGCGGCACCCACTTCATTATCAACAAAAAGACCGGCACCAATGATCGGCGAATCTCCTACCCTGCCATGCATTTTATAAGCCATACCACTCGTAGTGCATGCCCCGCCCAAATTTCCTTTGGCATCCAGGGCTACCATTCCAATGGTATCGTGATTGAATTTTTGTCCGGGAACCGCATTAATATTCTTTCCTGCTTCTCTTAATAAACTATCCGTAGCGGTAGGGTCATAATTGCCTTTTTTCAACCATTCCTTCCATGCCTTTTCACTTTGAGGAGTGAGCATGTTTATTTTTTTGAACCCCTGCTCCAGTGCAAACTGTAAGGCGCCATCACCCACTAACTGAACATGTGGTGTTTTTTCCATTACAAGTCTTGCTACCAGAACGGCATGCATGATATGCTCCAAACACATTACCGCTCCGCAGTTATCAAACTCATCCATCACACAACTGTCGCAGGTTACTTTACCATCACGATCAGGCAAGCCTCCATAACCAACGCTCATATCTGCCGGATCAGCTTCGGGCACCTGTACGCCTTTTACCACTGCATCGAGCGCCCTGCCGCCTGCTCCCAATACTTCCCATGCTGCTGCATTGGCTTTGGTATTCTGAGCCCATGTTGTAAGGATCAACGGCTGATCAGCCAGGGTAAAGGCAGGTAGATCCGGTGTTTGTAAAAATGATTTTTTACCAAGTAATAAAGCAGCTGAACTTAAAAAAGAGGATTGTAAAAATTTTCTGCGATGCGTCATAATTATTTTTTAAAGGGTAATGAATGTACCGGCATGGAAGGCATGGCAAGAGGAAGCAATTTAAAGGTAAAAAAGTTACATTAAATTAAGTAGTTCGGGAAGATTTTGCCTGCATGAATTTCGCCAGATTATCCTGGGCCTTTGCACGGATCTTCTTCTGCAAAACATTGCTCCATCCCAGTATCCACCCCGGCAAGCCAAGTGCCTGCCTGCTCCATATCCATAAGTCAAAATTATCTGTATGTTCAACAATCTTGCCTTCATGGAATTTAAAATATGCCTTGATCTTATTAGTTACTTTTTTACCTGTCTGTGAAAAAGTGTAATGGGCTACCCATCTGCAGCTACCATATTCATCATCAGCGGCTACTTCAGAAAACTCAACAGAAAAGTTCCTGGCGCTTTTACATAACATCTCCCACATGTCCTTTACTTCTGCCGCATTAAGGTCTTCAAAAACCGGATCAAAAAAAATGGCATCGTCATGATAACATTCCTGCATGGTTTTATAATCAGCTTTCTTAAAAGCCGAATATAAACGCGTAATAAGCTGCTGATTTTCGTTCATAAAAACCTTATAAATATTAATGGTTAATAAATTTAATCAATCTTCACAATTAATAATTAATCATTTACCATTAATCATTATTAACAAATTGCAGTTAAATTCGCAAAAATTCCGCACAATGAGTATGGTTGATTCGTTTGAAAAAATACCCGTGAAAATATTTGATTCGTTGAAAGACGGCTCTAAATTCGTAGCATTTGAAATTGCAGCATTGATACGCGAAAAACAATCCAGAGGAGAGAAATGTGTATTAGGACTTGCAACAGGCTCCACCCCAAAAACTTTATATAACGAACTGGTCCGGCTGCATCAGGAGGAAAAACTAAGCTTTAAAAATGTCATCACCTTTAACCTGGATGAATATTATCCTATTGATAAGGACGCTTTACAAAGCTATAACCGCTTTATGAAAGAGTTCCTGTTTAATAAGATAGATATTGATCAGCGCAACTGCTTTATTCCTAACGGGGAATGGGAAAAGGAATCTATAAAAATACATTGCCAGGAATATGAAGCAAAGATTGAAGAAGTGGGCGGCATAGACCTGCAGGTTTTAGGAATTGGTAATAACGGACATATAGGGTTTAATGAACCCGGTTCGAGTTTGTTTTCTAAATCCAGACTGGTTCCACTGGATAATTCAACCCGCATTGCCAACTCACATGAGTTTAAAAATATTTCAAAAGTTCCGCGACTTGCTATAACAATGGGCATAGGAAGCATTCTCAAAGCAAAGCGCATCATATTGATGGCATGGGGACAAATAAAGTCACCCGTGATAAGAAAGGCAGTTGAACTGAATGTTACAGAACAGATCCCTGCATCCTTATTGCAACAACACAATGATACGGTGTTTGTATTGGATGAAGCCGCCGCCGCGGAACTGACGCGTTTTAATTCACCCTGGCTCACCGGTGAAATGGTGTGGACCCCAAAACTGATCAAGAAAGCGGTGGTAAACATGGCACTCAAATTAAAAAAACCGGTGCTTAGCTTAACAAACAGCGATTATAACGACAATTCGCTCAGTGACCTGCTTGTTGAGAAGGGTGATGCCTACGAAATTAACCTGCAGGTATATTATATGCTGCGCGATAGCATTACCGGCTGGCCTGGTGGCAAACCTGATGCAGTCATTCCGAATCATCCCGAACGCTCCGTTCCTTATCCTAAAAGATCACTGATTTTTTCACCGCATCCTGATGATGATATTATCAGCATGGGCGGCACTTTCATGCGTCTTCAGGACCAGGGTCATGACGTTCATGTTGCCTACCAGACCAGCGGCAATATAGCTGTTACTGATGAATTTGTAACGCGCTTCCTTGATTTTGCTGTGGGCTTTGAGGATGAATTTGGCATTGACAGCAAAAGATCGAACCAGATACTGGAAACCGCAAATATATTCTTAAAGTCTAAAAATACAAGTCAGGTTGATACCCCCGAAATCAGGAGTATCAAGGGATTGATACGTCGCTGTGAAGCGCGGGCCACATCACGTTATGTAGGGCTTAAAGATGAGAACGTCCATTTTCTCAACCTGCCATTT
>CAXSIE010000376.1:5135-5632 GCA_964237295.1 uncultured Flavihumibacter sp.
CATAGAAAAAAATCCCTGGGGTGAGGATGATATAACCGTTACCATTGAATTATTAAAAAAGATACAGCCGCAGCAAATTTTCTGTGCCGGTGATCTTGCCGATCCGCATGGCACTCATAAAGTTTGTCTTGACATAATTTTTGAATCCCTGAGAAGGTTAAAAGAGCTTAATGAAGACTGGGTAAAAGATTGTTGGGTATGGCTTTATAAAGGCGCCTGGCAGGAATGGGCTATCAATGAAATTGAAATGGCTATTCCTATGAGTCCGGACCAGGTAATGAAAAAACGTTTTGGTATTTTTATCCATCAATCGCAAAAAGACATGGTGCCGTTTCAGGGTAGCGATAACCGTGAATTCTGGCAGCGTGCTGAAGAAAGAAACAAAAACACCGCTGAAGCTTACGCCCAGCTTGGACTTACCCATTATGCGGCAATGGAAGCGTTTGTGCGTTGGCAATACTGAGTGAATGATTAATTATTAATGGATGGTTGCTGAA
>CAXSIE010000377.1:0-5626 GCA_964237295.1 uncultured Flavihumibacter sp.
CTACCCCTGGCAATTTTTTGAGTAAATCTTCTGCTGTTGAATTGGGAACCGTTTTGAATGCACCGGCCCTGAATTCAACAGTGTCTTTATTAACCCTGATGGGGGCGGCTTCTACTATCACTTCATCTAACATAGTACCTTTCTTGTCCATATAAATAATGGAAAGGTCTACAACGTTCATACTTTGTGTAATGGAAATGGTTCGGGTGTAATTCTTAAAACCCTGAAAACTGACCTGCAACCTGTAGGTGCCGGTATCTAAACCCCTGAGTGCAAATTCGCCCTTGGAACTGGCGAGAACATAAGCAACAACTGAAGAATCTTTTGGATTTAAAAGAGAAACGGTAGCTTCGGCAAGCGACTCTTTGTAAACAGAATCAACCAATTTACCATTTACTACGCCATTTTTGGATTGGGCAGATACGATATATCCTGTAATAAGCAATATTAGCAATGATAAAAAATTCTTCATGTTATTAGGGAGTAATTTAACAATTAGGGGATTAGAAGCCTTTGAATTTTAAAACTTGTGGTTGTGTTAAATTTATTTGAAATACAAACGATTATATAAGCTTATTATTAAACTTGAGCACAAAATTCAAATATTATAATTTTTGTAATAAATATTTTTAAAAAAACCGTCGGTTTTAAATTTATAGTATGTCCTTTGCAGAAGGCGATTACGCTGCTTAACTAAATAAGTACTCCACGTCTTCCTTGGTAAGATTCTTTACAAAACCGTCGTCATCTGCTATAAGGTCTCTGGCTAATGAACGTTTACGGTCCTGTAACTGAAGTATTTTATCTTCAATAGTATCCTTACATATCATTCTGTATGCGAAAATGTTTTTTGTTTGTCCGATACGGTGCGTCCGGTCAATAGCCTGTTGTTCCACAGCCGGATTCCACCAGGGATCCACTATATACACGTAATCTGCCGCTGTTAGGTTCAAACCAACGCCACCTGCTTTCAAAGAGATCAGGAACACACGGCATTCTTCCTGGTTTTGAAAACTCTGAATAGCCTTTTCCCGGTCTATAGCTGAAGTGCTTCCATCAAAATACTCAAATTTAACATCCAAACTTTTTAACCGATCTTTAATCAGGGCTAGCATACCCAGAAACTGAGAAAACACCAGGGCCTTGTGATTGCTTATGTTTTCAGTAATTTCCCTGGCAAGTTCCTCCAGTTTAATAGAGTGATTCGGATAAGGTTCAGGCTCATTAAGAATGGATGGAGAATCACATATTTGCCTCAGCTTCATCAAACCCTGTAATATGGTCAGTTGTGATTTATGTATGCCTTGCGTATCAATAACCCCAAGGATCTTATCGCGATAATCATTTCTGTATACTTCATAAATTTTGCGTTGTTCATCTTCCATTTCACAAAACAAAATGGTTTCGGTTTTTTCAGGAAGATCCTTAGCAACCTGTTCTTTTGTTCTCCGGAGTATAAACGGGAAAAGCAATTTCCGCAGGTGGTCTTTCCTGTCCGGTTCGCCGAATTTGTCAATAGGTAAGGCAAATTCCTGCCTGAAAAATTCCAGGCTTCCCAGCATACCCGGGTTTAGAAAATTCATCTGGGCAAAGATATCAAAGGTATTATTCTGTAATGGGGTACCACTCATGCACAAACGGTTTTTCGCCCTGAGCAGGCCCGCGGCACGGGTTACCTTACTTGCCGGATTTTTTATGGCTTGTGATTCATCCAGTATTACATAGTCAAATTCATTTTCCATTAATAACTTGATATCACTCCTTAAAGTGCCATAAGTAGTAATGATAACATTATGCTGCCTGATAAAATCTTTATTTCTTGTTCGATCGCCACCATGATGTATATGCCAGGTTAATTCAGGCGTAAATTTTTTGATTTCATTTTCCCAATTAAACATAAGGGTAGTAGGACAAACAACCAATGCATTTAAAGTACCGTGATGCGTTCTGTAATATTGCAGGAAAGACAATGCCTGAACGGTTTTGCCCAAACCCATATCATCTGCCAGTATGCCACCCCATTTTACCTCACTTAAATAATTCAACCATTGAAAACCAAAAGATTGATAAGGACGGAGAATAGCCTGGAGCTTTATGGGAGGTTCCACTTCCTGAATGCTTTTGAAACCACGTAAACGGTCGTACTTTTCTTCCAGTTTAATAAATAGTTCCTCTTCGTCACGGGTGTCATACAACTCATCTATCACGCTCATGTGATATTTCGAAAGCTTCAATTCATTCATCTTCCCTTCACCGACCCTGAACAGTAAAGAATATTTTTTAATCCATTCCTCCGGTAAAATACCCAGGGTGCCATCATTCAGCTGAACAAACTGTTGCTTATTTCCCAAAGCCCTTTTTACTTCCAGAACGCTTACATGCTGATCTCCGAAAAGGATATCAACCTTGGCATCAAACCAATCAGTATTACTGCTGATATGAATTTTTGTTTGTGGCTTTGCCGTATTAAAGCGGAAATTTTTTAATGCCTCGAAACCCAAAACCGGCACTTTCATTTCCTTCATGGCATCTACAAACAAAAAGAACCAGTTATTGCGCAATACTTCCGCACCTTTTAAAACAAGATTGTTTGAACCTTCAGGCTTAATAAAGTTGGAATGGAGCGCTTCAAGCTTTATAATAAAATCATGTTCCGTTTCTTTATTACGGTGAACAATCAGTACCTTTTCGCCGTCCGCAATAACAATATCATCTTTTTCACCCGCTTTTGTTTCAAAACCTTTGTAGGAAAATATTGGTTGAAATACAAGGTAATCGCCTTTTTCCTGCAGCATTAATTTCTTTTCAGGCTGACCGTCTTTGATTTGAGTTATAAGGGTTTTATCAAATTCTATAAAGTATTTTTTTGTAAGAGGTAATACATACGATTTGAGTTGAGCCGGCCAATCGGATCTGGCAATAATTATCCTGCCTTTGGAGATGAAAGGCTCGATTGTGCTTACGTCTTCTGCCTCTTTCCACAAGTAAAGATTTTCCTGGAAAAAAAATAACAGGCTGCTGTTTAGCTGATTATCGCTAATCTCCCATTCATGGCCATTTATTTTTACCCAGCAACTGATCTCAAAATCATTTTCTTTTATCTGGATTTTAAAATGAGGACTGAGCGCTTCGGGAACGATCCCTACAGTGCGCAGGTTTTCTGTTTTAAACGGCTTATGGCTATTGAGGTAAAAAACGAATGGATTACCAGAAACATCAACAAATAACTTTTTAAGTTTAGGATGCAGGTATTCGATCACCAGATTTTTAGTTTCTTCAAGAAGTTCTTCCGTTTCCTGATTGATGATGTTTTCCCAAAAGCCGCTGAATGGTGAATTTCGATTTAAATATTTAGTTACTTCTGTTTCCTGCATGCGCCTCAATGCCGGTATCAACAATTTATCCTCCTCTACTAAAATATCTGTATTTACAAACTTTGATAAATCCAGCTTTTCAATTTTACCTATAAAATTTTTCTGGTCTTCATCACTTTCTCCCTGTACTGCCTCTACCAAAAAACCAGGGTAAGCAGTAAGATTAAAATTAAACACCACGCCAAGGCGCTGCGATGCACCCATAATTGTGTTCTCTTCCGGGTTTTCTACCAGTGGCACAGCCAGTTCAACAGGTTTGGGCCTGTTGATAGTAAGCGGGTTGATTCGTTTTATAGAAGCATCCAGCACCCGCAAAAAGGGTTTGCCTTCTTTATAACTGAATTCAAATTTCCCTTTAAGATCGTCGCTTGTAGTATAACCATAAGCTTCCAGCAACTTATTCTTTTCTTTATCCCAATTGCGGATGGTGTCAAAATAATGAGGCCCATAAGAATTGAGCAGCTGCAAAATCACAATAACCTTTGGAAGACACAAGGGATGAGACGGGTCATCATAATCACAGCTTGTATCAAAATTCCTTTCTTCATTTTTTCGGATGACTACATTGTAATTCTTTCCTTCCAGTAACACGGAAGCTTTCACCACTTCATCTTTTGCAGATTCAATTTTGGCTTTCTGAGTACGCAGGTACATTTCAGCATCGGTGTATGTTTGCTGAGAACAGAGTAATTTAATTGTTTTAAGATCAATGTACTTCATTTTAACTACCGTGTGGAGTTGGTTGTACACAATAGCCTGCGATTTGAGTAAGTTCTTATCTAATAACTCCTGTAACTGTATCAGTGCAGCCGCTTCATGGCGACAAATATCACTCAGGTTGTAAGGACATGCACATCTTAACGACAGTGATTTGGGGTCGTTGAACTGTTGAATATGAACTTTATAATAAGTAGTATAGCTATCATCCTTAACCCGAAAAGTTACTGATCCGTGCAGCTCGTCAAATTCTATCAGCTCCACGTAACCCATGGCATGTATTTTTTTGCCCCGGCGGATTACTTCTTCAGTTCCAATAGTATAAACATATTTGATCAGATGCGGTAAAGCCATGTATTGTTTATTTGTAATCCTCCATGACTTTGTCAGGATAAATGAAGTCTATTTTATCATATTATCAGCCAGTCATACCAAAGAGGACAATCTGCAAAAGTAACGGAAAAATCTTCAGCTACAGAAGTAAAAAGCAGTTTTAATATCAAATTAATTGTCTGAACTATGATTACGCTGATTGAATAATGTACTGATCAGAATACTGCCTGCATCTGCGGGCGAGCGCAAATGCTTCAATTTATGGTAACACTAGTTTATTTTGCCAGGTTTCATTGGAATACGTTTTGCCTCTATAACTTTGATAACTATTTACAGATACAGATTATTGAAAATGTTTCCATATGATGAGCTCTAAAAACCTTCTATGCTTTTTATTGACGCTATCTGTTCCGGTACTTGCACAAAAATTAAAAAAAGAAGATAAGATACTGATAAGTAATTTAAAAGCTCATGTTAATTATCTGGCTGATGACAAACTGGAAGGACGGCGTGCAGGAACAAACGGTGAACAACTGGCTATGGAATATATCAGAAGCCAGTATGAAAAAAATGGATTGGAGCCGAAAGGTAATGATGGAAGTTACTACCAGCCTTTTGAGATTTGGGAAGGAAGAAACTTTGAAAACAACAGCTCCCTGCACATCAATGGCGAAGACATAAAAGCGGGAGACTTTTATCCTTTACCCGGTTCGCCAAAAACAAACCTCGAATCATCTCCATCAATTGCTCTAAAAGAAGCAGGGGTTCCCTGGTTCCTTGATATAATAGATGATCTTAACGCCGCAAAAAAAAATCCTCATTTTAACATGCTGATGTTTCTTACGGATAAGGCAAAAAGCATGGCAAAAAAGGGCGCTACTGCTTTATTCGTTTATAATAGTGATGCCGAGGCGGAAGAGGAAAAGTATGACCCCAAACAAATAATGGATATTGCCGCTATTCCAATAATAATGATATCTCATAAAATTGCGAAGAAGTTTTTTGTTGATGAAACTGCTACGCTCATTATCAATCTGAAGATCGCTTTTCAGGATAATATCAGAACCGGCCATAACGTTGCAGGCTTTATAAATAATGGAGCCGGAACAACTGTTTGTTTGGGGGCTCATTTTGACCACCTAGGATATGGTGAAGATGGCAACTCATTACTATCAACAGGCGGGCACCTTGTTCATAATGGC
>CAXSIE010000378.1:0-5617 GCA_964237295.1 uncultured Flavihumibacter sp.
CAATATGTAAGTTCGGTAAATCTTGCCTGTGGCTTCCATGCTGGCGATGCCACTACAATGCACCAGCTGGTTGAATTTGCTATCTCTAAGAAAATCGGGATCGGGGCGCATCCGGGTTTCGATGATAAGGAAAATTTCGGCCGCCGTAACAGGCAGTTGCCGCCCGAAAAAATTTACGACATTGTTTTATACCAGCTTGGCGCTTTGTACGCTTTTCTGAAAGCATACCATACTAAAATGCACCATGTAAAACCTCATGGCGCGTTATATAACATCGCTGCAAAGGAACGGCCGGTTGCCGATGCTATTTCCAATGCGGTATTTGATTTTGATGAAAGTCTTATTTTGTATGGATTATCAGGAAGTGAATTGATACGGTCTGCCGAACAACGCGGCTTAAAAAGCGCCAGTGAAGTATTCGCCGACAGAACTTACCAGGCTAACGGGTCGCTTACACCTAGAACTGCTGCTAATGCGCTGATAGAAAATGGAAACGATGCTGCGAGGCAGGTTTTGCACATGTTACAACAAGGTTCCGTAACAACCACTGATGGAAAAAATATTACTGTAAAAGCTGACACTATCTGTATTCATGGCGATGGCGTTCACGCTTTGCAATTGGCGGAAACCATCTATAAAACCCTGAGCCGGCATCATGTCAGTATCAAACAGCCCTGACAAATACTTTCCCGCAACGGAAGTGCGTAACTTGGTACCGCCTTCCTGAAGGTATCCTCGGATAAATGTTTTATATAAGGAAAGTAAGGGCTAACAGCAGGCCATAAACGCAGATAACCAACAAGTAACTTTTATTGGTTACCGCAAATTTTGTTCTTGTGTCTTTATTAAAAAGAAAAAGGAATGCTGCCAGTACAAGCATGAAGCTGCTTATAAATATTGCTGTATAGTTATAAGATCCGGAAGAATGCAAAACGGATGCTACCAATTGAAAAACAACTACTATAAAATTTAATAATGTTGCAGTGCAGATGATCCATCCTCTTGTTATAACCCTGAAAAAAGATATCGCTCCATACCAGTAAAATATACCAAGAAAGAGAAATTTTATTTCTGTTATTCCAATATGAATTGTTACGTGCAGGTTCCTGGTTTGTATAAATGCCGAAGCAAGGGATAACAAATAGAAAAATCCTATAAATATTACCATGCTCGCCGAAAAAGTTTCCTTCCTGTTCAAGGGAAATCCGCCGTTCATAATAGTAGTTTTAAGTTAAGCATGAAATGTATTATGATTTACCGTCAGCCGACATTTATCAGGCATAAGCACACTTTACGCAGTGATCTGCTGATAGCTTATCCCAAATCCATCAACGTATGATTAACATCATAGTAATGGCAGTATTTCGTCGGCAAGCCGCATTGCCCAGCGGGCGTACTCTTTCTTTGATGGATGTAACTGGTCGGCAGCCAGGAACGTTAGGTCTGCAGGGCTGTTCCTTTCTGTTGTTATAAAAATATAATGAGCCTTATACTGCAGGGTTAAACTTTCAATTACTTTATTAAATTCATTTATTTCTTCGGTGATCCTGTGTTGATCCCTGCCGGATGCAAAAGGAGTTTGTCCCCAATCAGGAATGGAAAATACAAAAACATTTAATGGATTATTTGCTGCAAAAGAAATGGATTGTTTCAGTAACAGTTCTAAGTTAGCGGTATAGTCATTAATATTTTTACCCTGGTATTGATCATTAACACCTATCAGCAATGAAACAAAATTATAGTTGGTTTGGAACACGGTACTCCGGATCCCTTTCTTAAGGTCATCCGTTGTCCATCCGGTTCTTGCAATAATTTCAGGCGCATTAAAATTATGTCCGGCTTTACGAAGCAATTGAATCGTTTGATAAGCAAAGCTTTCATATAAAGCGACACCTTCGCCGATTGTATAAGAGTCGCCCAAAGCCAGTAGTGTATATGTTCGGGAAGCCATAGATCTATTGTTTATGAATAATACCAGGATGGCGATGAATACGAATGAGGAAAGGAAAACTAACTTGTCAACCAAGATTTAATGATTAATTATTAGTGATAATTATTAACGGATAATGGTTAATTTTTAAAGATAGAATACAAGTTCTAACCGTTAATCATTAATCTAATCATTAAACATTAATCATTAACCCACGCGTCTCTGTCGTCCGGTGAAAATTTCCAGGGTGCAAAATTGTTTTCTACATTGCTGAACATGCCATTCCATTCCTGCGGGGCGTTGCTTTCTTCCATAATCAAAGACCGGCGCAGTTCAAGGATTATTTCCAGCGGACTGATACTTACCGGGCATTCTTCCACGCAGGCATTGCAGGTGGTACAGGCACGCAGTTCTTCCACGCTGATATAATCATGCAGCAGGCTCTTGCCATCATCTGTAAACGAACCATTTTTGTGAATGTTTTTTGATACGGCTTCAGTTCGATCCCGTGTGTCCATCATAATCTTGCGCGGAGAAAGTTTTTTACCCGTAAGGGTAGCCGGACAGGCAGCGCTGCACCTTCCGCATTCGGTACAGGAATAGGCATCCAGTAAATTACGCCAGCTAAGATCCATAATATCCTTTGCACCGAATTTCAAAGGTGTAACAGCCTCGGCAGGCGCCAATTCAGGCTGCATCGCATACAGCACTTCATGCTGGATTTCAGGCATATTTTTCATGCGTCCTTTCGGCAGCAGCCTGGTATAATAAGCATTCGGAAACGCCAGCAGTATATGCAGGTGCTTTGAGTACGGCAGGTAATTAAGAAAAGTAAAAATGCCGAGTATATGCAGCCACCAGCATGTTCTTTCCAGTGCCACCAGTGATTTATCGCTCATGCCATTAAAGAGCGGATGAAACAAAGATGAAAACAGGAAGTTGCCTGTCGGGTGCAGCCCGTAATGACCATAGTTTCTTTGTTGCAGCAATGTGTCCGCGGCATTCATGGTAAGAAACAATGTCATTAATATAATTTCAGTAATAAGAATATAGTTGGCATCACTTCGTGGCCAGCCATCAAGGTCATGACTTATAAAACGTTTTAATTTAAGCAGGTTCCTTCTGGCCAGGAATGCAATGCATACAAGTAAAACACCTACCGCCAGCAATTCAAAACCATTTATAAGAAAAGGGTAAAAGTTGCCAAGGAACGGCGAAAAGATGCGGTGTGTTCCGAAAAGGCCGTCCAGCGCTATCTCCAGCACTTCTATATTGATGATGATGAAACCTGCATAAATAATAAAATGCATCACTGCTACCAGTGGTTTTCTAAACATCTTTTTTTGTCCGAAAGCTAATAACAATACATTTTTCCAGCGGAGGGAAGGTTGGTTGCTATAATCCTCCTCTTTACCTAATAATATGTTTCGCCTGATCTCTTTCGCTTTTTTAAAAAACAACCAGATAGCAACACCCGATACTATAACAAATACAATTTGCCAAAACACCTGCATACATAGGAATTAAATGAGCTAAATTAGGTGATTTCAAAATTCAATCGCTGTTTTGTTGTAATTTTTCAGCAGTAAAACCAGGCTATGACTGAAACACGGAATTATATTTTAAGTGCCGCCACTGCTTCAAAAAAATTACAGCGGATGGCTTATGAAATTGTGGAACAGAATATGGAAGATGCCGGTGAATTAATACTGGTGGGTATCCGTGAAAACGGAGTGGTGCTTGCCAACATCATCGCGGGTTTTTTAAAAGATGTTTATAAAGGATCGATAAAAGTGATAGAGATAACTTTAAATAAAAAATATCCGGAAGAAATCATATTAAGTGAGGATATGGATTTTGATGATGCGGTTATTATCCTGATTGACGATGTTACCAATTCCGGTAAAACGCTGTTATATGCGCTGAAACCTTTCCTGGCTTTTCATCCAAAAAAGATACAGACCTTAACATTGGTAGAGAGAAGCCATAAACTGTTCCCGGTTACATCTGATTATGTAGGTATTTCGCTTGCAAGCACCCTGCAGGAGCATATTTTTGTAGAGGTGGATGATACGCAGGTGCTTGGGGCTTATCTGGTGTAGCAAATCTAATAAGGGTTATCATTAACAGGCATCATCATTCCTTAAAACTTCAGATAATGAAACTTTACCCCACCCGTTGAATTAACTTCCAGCGCCGGTGCGGGCACCTTGATCATATTCAACACATAAAAAACGGTTTTCACTAAACTGCTTCGCGTTTTGATTTTAGTAAGATCGGCATCGGCCGAAAGATAGAAACGCCTGATCCTGCGGATATCAGTTCGATTGAAAGTGTTACCCGATTTATCTGTCCAGGTATTTTGCGTTCCGCCAAACATACCATCCGAGCCATAGCCTGCAGAAATATTTAACCATGCAGGTACGGATGATCCTGGCAAAAAAGACCTGATGTTTGCATTAACCCAATAAGTCTGGGAGTTGTAATCTTTTAAAATTCTTTCATTCCAGCTTTTACCAAATAGCTGGTTTCGGCGCGTAATGAGGTCAGCAGGATAATCATAAGGCCAATAGCTTAGTTTAACCTGTATCCGTTGTTCTTTCCAGCCTAGTTCCTGCGCAACAAAAGTTGCTGCACCGGCAACGTTAGCAGTCATATCACCCCAGCTAAAACCCCATTCACTTGAAAAACCGTCCTGTATCTCAATAATGCTTTGATAGGCTACACCGCTGATACCGCCAAGAATAACCGATTTCTTATTGCTCAATCCGGTCCATTTCCACATCTCGGCGGAGAGCCTTGTGATGTGATAATTCGTCCACAAGTGCCCGCTTTTATCCATCTGGTTCCATTCTTTATTGTCGTTAAAAAAATGAAAGGATGACCTGGAATAATTGGAATACCAGCTTTTGTTTAAGGCGATGAATGAGATGGTCCAGAGGCTTACATTAACGGTTGATACGATAATAATTTTTCGGTTGTTCGGGTAAGAAATAACCGGATCTGTAAATTTACCCTCCGATACAACAGAATCAGCAGCCGTATTAAAATTTATCTGGGCATTGGAAAACAATTCAAAACAGAGAAGAATACCCAAAAGGAAGCATTTTTTTACAGGAAGGGCCACTGAGATTGATTTGCTTCCGGCAAAAATACGTTTCTCAATTGTTAAGGGCCGGATAAATGATAAAATTTAATATCTTCAAACCTCAAACCTCAAATCGAAATTTTATGGATCCAATTATTCAGGATAAAATTAACGGGTGGCTGACCGATGGTTATGATCAGGCAACAAGAGATGACGTTAAAAAATTACAACAGGAAAACCCGGAGGAACTGACAGAAAGCTTTTACAAGAACCTTGAGTTTGGAACAGGTGGATTGCGTGGGATTATGGGAGTGGGTACCAACCGCATCAATAAGTATACGATCGGTATGGCTACCCAGGGTTTTGCCAATTACATGAAACAACAGATTGACGGTGAAATAAAAGTAGCGATAGCGCATGACTGCCGCAATAACAGCCGCTTCTTCGCGGAAACAACTGCCAATGTATTTGCAGCTAATGGTATAAAGGTGTATTTGTTCGAATCATTGCGTCCGACGCCGGAATTGTCTTTTGCCATTCGCCAGTTGGGATGTAATGGAGGGGTGGTTTGTACCGCTTCTCATAATCCGAAAGAATAT
>CAXSIE010000379.1:0-2293 GCA_964237295.1 uncultured Flavihumibacter sp.
GATCTATACCAAAGGGAAGCGAAATAATATCAATTAATGGCAATTTAATTCAAAAAATAAGGCAAAACCTTTTTCAGTATATTGTATCTGATGGAAAAATTGAAACAGGGAAAAATTATGTACTTAATAAAACATTTTGGTTTTATTATAATTTGGTTTATGGACAACAATCAGGTTTTGTTGTTAAATACAGATCTTTATACAAAAAAATAAAAAACCTAACTGTTCACTCGGATTTCAGAAAAAACATAACATGTTACATAGATGAAGCAGTCAAGAAGGAACAACTACTGCAATTTTCTTACCCTAAAAAAGACATAGCTCTGATTACAATCAAAACCCTTAGTTACTCCAGCCTTACAGAATCAAGAGAAAATTTTGGAGCATTTCTTGATTCTGTTTTTAATGATATAAGAAGTAAAAAGATATCAAAGCTGATTATTGATCTTAGAAGTAACGGTGGCGGGAGAGATGTGTATGGCTCCTATTTATATTCTTTTTTGACGGATAAGTCATTTCGATATTACTTAAAATTAGAAACATCCGATAGAGAGTTGACAGCGGTAGAGCATCCAAATCTATCAATTCAAAAGCCAGTTGAAAATCCTTATAAAGGAAAAATATTTGTCATAATTAATGGATTGAGTTTCTCGGCAACATCAGAATTCTGCTCTATAGTTAGAAGCAATAAGAGAGGAGAATTTATTGGTGAGGAAACAGGTGGTGCTTATTATGGAAACACGTCAGGTGACTTTAAAGACACAGTCCTCCCCAATACGCAAATAACCGTCTCATTACCAACGACCAAGTATTCAATGGCAGTCAAAAATGTAAGAGATAATGGTAGAGGAATAATTCCAGATTACATTGTAATTCCGACAATTAATGACATCATCAATAACAAGGACGTCCAATTGAATTTTGCAATAAAACTTGCTACAAATGAATAACAGCCGCTTACACAAATTTTGCATTAGTGTAGGGAGACGAACATTAGCTATAAATTTATATTTTAGTACATCGGTCGGGCAGACGCGCCTTTATTGGCACCACAACATAAAGCCTTGAAACGTTAGCGGTCCTTCAAAAACAGCATCCTATAAACTTTGAAATGAACAAAAATATTGGCTTTCTATTACTGGCGTTTTCATTTTTCGCAAGTTGCTTGACAAATAAGAAAGTAGCAAGAAACCCAATTTATGATTTCGACAAAGACACTCTAACATTATTTGATCAATCAAGAGATAGAAAAATTCCGGTTGCGTTTTATAAACCTCAAATCCAATGCCCTAAAATTGTAGTCTTTAGCCACGGTTATGGACAGAATAAAGGTGGCGACTATTTAGCCTATTCCTACCTGACAGAATATCTTGCTTCCAGAGGTTATTTTGTAGCAAGCATTCAACACGAACTTCCCACAGACAGTTTAATTCCGACAATAGGAATCCCACATATTGTTAGACGACCTTTTTGGGAACGAGGAACAGACAATATCTTCTTCGTAATAAAGGAACTAAAAAATTTATATCCTGAATTAGACTTTAAACACATAGCGCTCATTGGACACTCAAATGGGGCAGATATGATATCACTATTTCCTCAAAAATATCCAGGTATGGTTGACAAGATTATTACATTAGATAATAGACGAATGGCTCTGCCAAGGACAATTAATCCAAAAATATATTCATTACGTTCAAGCGACCAACCTGCCGACCAAGGAGTTTTGCCAACTGAAGAAGAAGAAATAAAATATGAGATTACAATTATAAAGTTACCCAATACAATTCATAACGATATGGACAATAAAGCCAGTAATAAGCAACGTAAGGAAATAACAAATTATGTATTGGCATTTTTATCAGAATAGAGCGACGGCGATAAACAACCAACCGCTAACATTGCATCTCGGCAGTTGCAATGCCTGACGGTGATCAATGCACTTTGGAATTGAAGGAATGCTGGAAGAATATTCCTTTCTGGATGTCCATCATTCCTGTTTGGTAAACTTACAGGAAATAGAGATACGTTCGAGGCAAAAAAGCGTACCTAGTTATTACTGACAAAGTCAGAGTGACTGTAATGTATCCCGTTCACTAAAAAGATATTTATTTAAAAGCTGCAATCATTATCATGCAGGTTCAAATATACACCGAAAACCGCTCCAGTTTTTTCCGCCAATGACTCATTTTTGCAGGGTGCGTGCTCACAAGTTATATTTGTGTGTCTTATGCTGAGATCAATTACTTTACTCTTTATTTACGGTATGCTGGGCTTGTGCAGTGTTAGAGCT
>CAXSIE010000379.1:2303-3689 GCA_964237295.1 uncultured Flavihumibacter sp.
TCGATTTCCGGTCATGTGGAAACAGCCGATCACAAGCCCCTACCCATTGTTACCGTGGCTATCCTGCAAGATAGTAATTTCATTGTAGGTGGTATTAGTAACGAAACAGGTGCATTCAGTATTAGTGCGCAATGGGTCGCAGGAACAAGGTATGTTCTTAAATTGTCACTTGTGGGGTATAATACCCTCGAACAACCATTTACCTGGCCTGATACGACTTCCTTAGCAAAGCTGGTGCTGATACACAAGCAACAGTTATTGGGTGAAATAGTAGTGGTAGGCAAAAAGCCGTTGATCACCAAACATACAGACCGTTATGTAGTAAATGTGGAAGACAGCTACCTGGCCAATGGACGCTCCGGACTCGAGGTGCTTCAAAGATCGCCCGGGCTCTGGGTAAGCCCAGATGGCTCTATTCGCATTACCGGCGGACAGTCGGCGACCGTTATGATTAATGATGTGGTGCAGCGCATGTCGTCTGCCGACTTGGCCGAATTCCTGCGATCGCTGCGTTCCGAAGACATTTTAAAAATAGAGATAATACCTAATCCGCCTTCAGAATATGAAGCTTCTTCTACCGGTGGCATTGTACACATTATACTTAAGAAATCCAGGAGGAATGGTTTAACCGGCAACTTATCCGGCAACTATAAACAACAGGTGCGTAACCCCTATACAGCCCTGGGCGGTTCTTTGGATTTCAAATCGCCGCAAGTGTATATGGTAGGCAGTTATAATTTTACCCACGACCAAACCACAGCTACCTGTTGGGAAAATGTACATTACCCCGATCAAAGCAACTTGTACACCACTGTTGAGAGACACAATAATATTACGCGTCGCCAGTTTCGTTTCGGCCTCGTATACGATATTTCTTATAGGCATTCCCTGAACATACAGGCTATTGGGATGGATAGCCGGTTAATCAACCGTTTTGAATCCGGGCTGGATTATTCCTTACAGGCGGTAAAGGTAAAGGGTACTGCATATTCCGACTGGCGGCGAGAGCCCTGGCAAAGAAGTTATACACTTAACTATGGCTGGGAGATGGATTCAGTGGGCTCTGTTTTGCGGGTAATAGCCGACTATACCACCAACAATAAAGAGGAGTCTAATGAAGTGTTGTCTGTTTACAGTGATACCACCCGTAATCGATACTACCGTACGTTAACCCCCAGCACCACGCATTTAACCAGCATGCAGGCAGACTACACCAAGGCCTTATCTGGTCTGGAGGCCATTAAAGCAGGTATCAAATATGTACATACAGGGCGTGGCAACACCGTATTAACCGAGCGATATGAAAACCAGGTTTGGCAAAAAGACATTACCCGCAGTAACGATTTCAGGTATGCCGAAGATTTGCTGATGTTTTACGGCTCTTAT
>CAXSIE010000379.1:3699-5217 GCA_964237295.1 uncultured Flavihumibacter sp.
AAAAGGTTATTCCATTACGCTTAATCAATCAATAAATCGAAATTATTTTGGATGGTTTCCTTCCCTGTTCATCACACAAACACTGGATGAAAAAAAAAGAAATATCTTTGAATTGAACTATACCAGACGTGTAAGCAGGCCGGGCTACAATGACCTGAACCCTTACCGTTTACAGGTAAATGATTTCTCTATAATAACCGGTAATCCTGACCTTGTGCCACAATACACAAATAGCCTGCGCGCAGGATACACTTACCGGCAAAACTATAAAGCCACCGTTTATTTCCAGTCAACCAGCAATTATATTGCACAAGCTGCATCTACAGTCGATAGCAATACAATCCAATACCAGTCGAAGAATTACCCCAATAATACGGAGTATGGTTTATCGCTTGATGCATTGGTAAACATCACCAAAAACTGGAGTACCTGGAACAGCGTTTTAATATACCACCAATCAACTAACCTGGATGGGTACCGCTTTTCGCAGCTATCGTTTTCTATTCAATCTGGTCAAACATTTACCTGGAAGAAAGTAATGGATATAGACCTTGGGGCGACATACAATTCAGCCTACTTGCAAGCCAATACGCGTCAGGATCAGATATTATTGGTTGATGCCGGATTAACACGAAAACTATACAAAGAGCGCATCCGGGTTCATTTTCATGTAAATGATATCTTTAATACAGTGCGGGAAAAGTCATTAACAATTTACAATGATACCAGGATTGAATCTTACCAGAAACGGCCTACCCGCACTATCAGCTTATCAATAAATTATACGTTCCGGTCAGGAAAAGCCTTTACAAAAAAAACAATTGAACAATCGGGCAGCGAGGAAAAAAGAAGGCTGTAGAGGAACCGTTTTTCTACCAGCTCGCCTGCATATCTTTTACAGAAGGCTGTTACTTTGTAAAGGAACAATGGATGTAAAATTAAGGTTGGCCATAAAGAGTGGGGTTTTTAGTCTCACGGAGGCTTCCTATTTTATAGTTTTCCATACGGAAGTATGTGTAGTGATTTTCATCTTGCTCTTGTTTACGATGCGTTTTATTGGATTAAAGCAATCACTACAATAGGCTTGTTATTTTTTATCCTATCTTCAAAAAAGTAATAACAATGCAGCATGCTGTTGTGAAACTTTAGAGTTTTTAGATACTTCTATTATTTTATAAAAGCCACCTGCATTTTTGATACCCCAAACAGTATTTGGCTTATATAAACTGAAACTGCTTAGTTACAATACTAGAAATTTCATTTTATCTCCCGGTACAGAATTAGATTAGAAACAATTTTAAATTATTTAACACTGGCTTATTAGAAACGGGATTACATTAGAATCACAATGATCAAGACCATAAGCGTTGGATTTGTATTATTCTGTTGCTTGATTGGGCATTCACAAAATAATTTTTTAGTTCTTAAAAAGAGAAGTAAAACTGTGCGTTATTTTTGGGAGCATTCGCATCTTACTTTTCAACAGCAAAGTGGACAATGGTTTTCAGGCGTTATCAC
>CAXSIE010000379.1:5227-5616 GCA_964237295.1 uncultured Flavihumibacter sp.
TGTAATTACCGGAATTAGCGGCAGCGGTAAATCTTCTTTAGCATTTGATACTATGCATATTAGTGGTTATGGATTCACCTTAAACGACGTCAAGGCGTTACCTACCAAAAGGGCGTTGGTAGATAACAACAATAGCAATGTGAGTGTAATATATGGTCATGAGAAATTTGTTTGGGTAAAAAATGGTTTGATTTTTCAAATAATCGGCGGTGGATACGCTTCGCTAAACATTGCAAATAACCTGATATCTGGAGACCCTCCATTTATTAAAAGTAATTTAAAGACGCTTAGCGTTGCAGGAGCGATATTCCTTTTTGGAGAATTTTTACACTTTAAGTTCAATCCATATTTACAAATGGGAAAAAAATTCAAACTGGCAATCCGCTAAC
>CAXSIE010000380.1:0-5593 GCA_964237295.1 uncultured Flavihumibacter sp.
TTTTATTAAAACTTACACAATGCTTGTCTCAGGCAGCTATTTTGATTAATTTTAGCAAAAGTTAGTTATAGATTTATAGTTTATGCGTATGTGTTATCGCAACTTTAACTATGCAGGTTTGTTATAAATTGGTTCCACTTATTTAATATTATACAATGGTATCAAAAATATCAGAAGGCATTGAAGTGAATGTCGAAACTTTTTATCAGCCGGATTATTCAAATCCTATGTCCGGAGAATTTATGTTTGCTTACCGTATTACTATTGAAAACAGGAATAATTTCCCGGTAAAATTACACCGTCGCCACTGGCATATTTTTGATAGCAACGGACAAAACCGCGAAGTTGAAGGTGAAGGTGTTGTGGGTGTTCAGCCTCTTTTAAACCCGGGTGAAAAATATCAATATGTCAGCGGTTGTAACCTGCGTACTGAAATGGGTAAAATGTACGGGACCTACTTAATGGAAAATATTGCCAACAAAAAAACATTCGAAGTAAACATTCCTGCTTTTGAAATGGTGGTGCCATTTAAGAACAATTAGTGTTATGTTAATCCTGCATTAATGTGAATATTTATAAATAAATACTTACAAGTTTTATGCTATGACTCTGTCTACTCAACCTTGGCTTCATGCATCATCTTATGTAACCATCTGGTTAAAAAGAACAATATAAATGATGCGGCACCAGCCATTATCACAAACAGCATAAAAAAGTCATACAGGTTATTAAGCTGAAAACCCAGGAAAGATTTAAATTCATATGGAATTTTAAGCTCCTGTAATTTCATGATTTCAGCGGAATTAGCAGCAGCCCTATTATTCAATATTTTTTGCAGATCAATACCGGAAGCAGCAGCCTGCTTTAATTCAGCAATGCCGGGAGGATACAATGCACTGATTTTTCCGGCTAAAACATTGGCGGCGGCATTCGCCATAAACCACACGGCCATCAGCAATGATGCAAATCTTAACGGTGCCAGTTGGTTAACCAATGAAAGGCCTATTGGTGACAAACACAATTCGCCCCAGCTATGTAAAGCGTACATGCCTGTTAGCCAGATCATACTTACTTTAATGCCCGGCTGTAGACCTTTTACACCATAAGCTATCCACAAATAGCCGAATGCAAGTAATAATAAGCCCAATGCCATCTTGGTAGGCGAATTCGGTTCAAGGTTGCGCTTACCCAGTTTAATCCAGATCCATGCAAATAAGGGGGCAAAAGCAACTACAAAGAAAGAATTCAGAGACTGGAACCAGGAAGGCGGTACATTAAAATTCAGCGAGTCTACATGTAGCTGCGTTTGTTCAGCCGCAAAAAATGACAAAGAAGCTCCAGCCTGTTCAAAAGCGCTCCAGAAAAAGATCACAAAAAACGACACTATAAAAATTACCGCAATCCTCCTTATCTCCAATTTGGTAAGGGCTTTATCAGAAAAAATTATAATCATTATGGCAACCAAGGCGACTAACATCAGGTACGAAATATCAAAAATTTGACGCCCGTGTATATATAACAGGCCTATGGCAAGAGCAGCATATACAACGAGGCTGAAAAAAACCTTCAAAGAAAATGGTTTCTTCAGGAAATGAGTTGATTCCGCCATTTTTACAGGAACCGTACCGATTGGGTTGCCATCATAACTAACTACGTATTTATTCTTAAGATAATAAAAAGTAATAACGCTTAGTATCATGCCAATACCCCCGGCAAGAAAGGCCCATTTGAAATCATCCGGGTTTCCAGTATTGCCTACCAGTCCGCAAACAAAAGGACCAACCATTCCCCCGACGTTGATGCCCATGTAAAAAATAGTATAGGCAGCGTCCAACCGTTTATCACCCCCTGGATATAATTGACCAACCATCGAAGAAATATTGGGTTTAAAAAAACCATTGCCCATAATCATTACTCCCAGTCCTATATAAAAAAGTAAGGATGATGTGTCAGGGGAAGTTTTGTAAAGTGATGAGCAGGCAAATAAAATAAATTCCGCAAGGGCCATAATCAAACCACCTGTTATAATTGATTGCCTGTTTCCCCAATACCTGTCAGCTATATATCCACCTACCAGCGGGGTTAGATATATCAAACCAGTGTAGCCACCGTACAGCATGGATGCAAAAGGCTTATTGAACATGAGTGCACTCGTCATAAAATAAACCAGGATGGCCCGCATTCCATAATAGTTGAACCGTTCCCACATTTCTGTGGCAAACAAAACGTAAAGACCACGCGGATGCCCTTTCCTTATTGCATTTGAATCAGCCATAAAGTGTTATTTGGAATTGGTCGAAAAATTTAAAACCTAAAATACTGATATTTAATAAGCATTAAAGAAATACTTATTGATTGGATATGCAATTTCCAGCACATTTTGTTTGCCCGTTCTGGAAATTTAATGCTTAATTCGCATGAATTAGAGAAATCAAACTGAACCTTCATGAAAATCCTTTTACTGGGTTCGGGCGGGCGGGAACACGCGCTGGCCTGGAAGTTGTCGCAAAGTAAATTGTGTTCACAACTATTCATTGCTCCCGGAAATGCAGGCACCTCACTTCATGGTACCAATGTACTATTGAGTTTGCCGGATTTTGAAGGAATAAAATCATTATGCATTGAACAAAATATAGAAATGGTGGTGGTTGGACCTGAAGAACCGCTGGTAAAAGGAATTGTTGATTTTTTCAAAGCTGATAATACGCTAAAAAATATTACTGTTATAGGCCCGTCGAAGTATGGAGCTCAATTGGAGGGAAGTAAGTCTTTTGCTAAATCTTTTATGTTACGCCATCAGGTACCTACTGCCGCTTATGGTGAATTTGATAGGGCAAACTACCAGGAAGGTGTTCAGTATATCCAGCAGCATGCTTTACCTATTGTGCTGAAAGCGGATGGATTGGCTTCCGGAAAAGGCGTGTTAATCTGTAAGAATAAGATGGAAGCCCTGGCTGAATTTGAGTTGATGATCCAAAAAAATAAATTCGGAGAAGCGGGAAAGAAAGTGGTTATGGAATCATTTTTAGACGGAATTGAATTAAGCGTTTTTGTATTAACGGATGGCAAGAGCTATGTTATCCTTCCCCAGGCAAAAGATTATAAAAAGATCGGAGAAGGTGATACCGGGTTAAATACCGGTGGAATGGGGGCTGTAAGCCCTGTGCCTTTTGCCAATCAGGAGTTCATGAAAAAAGTTGAGGATAAGATTATCCGTCCAACCATTGCAGGAATAGAAAAAGAAAGAATTTCTTACCTTGGTTTTATTTTCTTTGGTTTGATTAAAGTTGGAGACGAGCCCTATTGCATTGAATACAACTGCAGGTTAGGGGATCCTGAAACGGAAGTTATCATGCCAAGATTAAGAAACGACCTGCTGGAACTTTTTGTTGCAGCCGCCCGGGGCGGTTTACAAACCTGTTCAATAGAAACAGATGATCGTTATGCCTGCACCGTGGTAGCAGTAAGCGGGGGTTATCCGGGTGATATTGAAAAAGGACATGAAATAACGGGTTTGAAAAACACTGTTGATAATGACTCTATAGTGTTTCAGGCAGCAACTCTTTTAAAAGAAAACAAGGTTGTAACAAATGGCGGCAGGGTATTGTGTGTTACTTCATTTGGCGATTCTGTGAATGCTGCGGTAAAAAAATCTGAAAAAGTGTTGCAGGCACTTCATTTTGAAAAAATGTATTATAGGAGCGATATAGGTTTTGAATTTAATAATTTGTAAGCTTTACTATTGATGCCGGGATCATACATTGATCAGTTTACGCATGTAATCCGTCGAAAAAATGTCCTGGTAGTATTCTTAATATAATTGAACGGCTAACGTTCATCCATATCCCAGTTTTATATAGTTATTGTTTTCAGTATACCGCTTCAGGACGCATGTGCTGCCTGCATCTATAATTATTGCAGTCCTGCAATAATTATAGATGCTTACATCTGCTGATGCACCGGTATATAATCTGTTAAATCGCAGGTGCCAGGAACAATGGTGCAAAAAAACCTTTCAAATAAAAGTATTGCCTTTGTTAATTCGAATTATTTGCCTCAATTTTGCTGGCATTCTAAATGAACTTTATAAATCAGATTCTCACTAATGGGCCTTTTTAATTTTTTTACTCAAGAAATAGCTATGGATCTGGGTACCGCAAATACCCTAATTATACATAATGATGAAATTGTAGTTAACGAACCTTCTATTGTTGCCTTAGATCGAAATAACCCGAAAACCGTGCTTGCTGTAGGAAAAAGAGCCTTGATGATGCATGAAAAAACGCATGAAAGCATACGGACTGTCCGCCCGCTTAAAGACGGAGTAATTGCTGATTTTAATGCTGCTGAATTAATGATAAGGGAAATGATCAAAATGATCTATCCCAAAAAGCCATTGTTTCCACCTAGCTGGAGAATGATGATCTGTATTCCCTCCTCGATTACTGAAGTTGAAAAACGCGCCGTGCGCGACAGTGCGGAACAGGCAGGCGCCAAAGAGGTTTACCTCATTCACGAGCCGATGGCTGCCGCTTTAGGTATCGGTATAGATGTGGAAGAGCCGGTGGGTAATATGATTATTGACATTGGTGGCGGCACTACCGGCATCACGGTGATTGCGCTGGCAGGTATTGTGTGCGACCAGAGCATCCGCATTGCGGGCGATGAATTTACAATGGACATTATGGAAGCCCTGCGCCGCTATCACAGCCTGCTGATTGGGGAACGTACCGCGGAGCAAATCAAGATACAGATTGGTGCGGCTATGAAAGATTTGGAATCGCCGCCGGATGATCTGCCGGTAAACGGACGTGACCTGGTGACCGGCATTCCAAAACAGATTATGGTGAGCTACCAGGAAATAGCGGAGGCCCTGGATAAATCAATATTTAAAATTGAAGAAGCCATACTAAAAGCCCTGGAAACCACGCCACCCGAACTGGCTTCTGATATTTATCGCAGGGGATTGTATTTAACCGGTGGAGGAGCTTTGTTAAGAGGTTTGGACCAGCGCCTGGCCCAAAAAATTAAATTGCCGGTTCATATTGCAGATGATCCGTTAAAGAGTGTGGTACGCGGAACAGGCCTGGCATTAAAACATTATGACCGATACCCGTTTGTAATGAGATAAAACGGGTTTGTTGGAACATTGGTATCAATTAATGATAGAATCAATAAGTACAGCCGTGTGGCGGGATATCAAATCAAGAGCGAATAGGATGTTGAAGCAGGATCATTATTTATTCACTTTCAAAATTTACCTTACCAGTAACAGCTGGAAAGGAGGACATAGCGCTTATGCGTAACGTTTTTCTCTTCATTAGGAGATATTTTAATTTTCTCTTTTTCCTGGTGTTGCAGATAATTGCACTAACCTTTCTTTTCAGATATAACAGGTCGCATGAATCGGCTTTTAACGGGGTAGCCGGAGAAGTGGTAGGAAAAATTAACGAAAAATACAGCAATGTAGAGTATTATTTTAAGCTTAAAAAGACCAATGAAGCGCTGGTCAACGAAAATGTTCATCTCCGGAGTTTGCTCAAACTGAATTACGAATCTCCCGATACCTCACATAAAATTGTAGTTGATTCCA
>CAXSIE010000381.1:0-279 GCA_964237295.1 uncultured Flavihumibacter sp.
TAATCTATTTGATATAAACGGAAGAAAATTATTTTCCAAAATTGCTGTTGATGGTATGGCCGATTTCAATATTTCACGGTTACCTAAAGGAACTTATCTTGTAACTGTTGAAGTAAATGGTGTAAGAATGGAAACTAAAAAAATCATTAAACAATAAGATTATTTTTTGCAGAAAAATTAAAACTTTTATCAATCATATAACCCGGCTGAGCACCGGGTTATATGATTTAATGCTCATAAAAAATTAATAAATGTGTATGTTATTGACTTAAGAATTGC
>CAXSIE010000381.1:289-5563 GCA_964237295.1 uncultured Flavihumibacter sp.
TGCCAAACGTCTTCCGTGTTCTTTGTAGATTATCCTCATGTGCCTTATGGTTAATAGACCAGGGTAAATCTTAACTGAAGATCATTCGTCAAAAAAAATTTCTAACATTATATCCTGAAAAATGAAAAAGAAAAATATTTATACTATTTGCCTTATTGTTTTTTGTATCGCAGTTATTGGAATTATTGTAAACTATAACCGGAAAGAAAAAGAAAAGGAAAATATGGTGTATGAACTGCTTCCACGTAAAGGGGCTGCGGCCAATACCATTGAATGGAGAGCTGTTAAAAAAAAATCAAATGAGTTGCTTGCTGTTTTAAAATCAGCGCCTGATGATAAGAACGCCCTGATAAGATTGGCTGCGATATACATTCAGGAAGCACGCGAAACAGGCAATTATATGTATTATGACAGAGCAGCAATGAAAAGTGTAAACAGCATTTTAAAATTTGACACTGCTAATTTCAATGCACTCGTTTACAAATCGCTTATTTACTTATCGCAACATCATTTTGCCGAAGGATTGGCTGAAGCACACAAGGCACAGCAGGTAAATCCGTACAATGCCTATGTATACGGATTACTGGTTGATGGAAATGTTGAAATGGGCAGTTACGACTCTGCAATTGTATATGCTGACCGTATGAATATCATTCGTCCTGATCTCACTTCTTATTCACGCGTATCATATCTAAGAGAGATTTTTGGTAATTATAAAAGTGCCATTGACGCCATGGAAATGGCCGTGGAAGCAGGCGGGCGTGGAGATGAGCATACGGAATGGACAAGAGTGCAGCTGGCTAATTTATATGAGAAAACAGGCGATTACAAAAAGGCTGAATACTTGTATAGGTTGTCGCTGAGCATGAGACCTGATTACTCGTACGCATTGGCCGGATTGGCAAGGGTGGCTGTGGCAGCTAACGATACTAAAAAGGCAATTGCGTTGTATGAAAAAGCAGATTCTTTAATAAATGATAATTCAATGAAAGAAGAACTGGTTGATTTATACCGCCAGTCAGGGCAAAATAAAAAGGCCGACGAGATAGCGTATGCGGTAATTAAAGATTTGTCAAAAGATGTAAAGGCGGAGGATAAAGATCAAACCATTGGACATTACGCAGACAGGGAACTGGCATATGCCTACCTGAAAGTAAACAATACAGACAAAGCGCTTGAACATGCACTGCTTGAATACAACCGGCGTCCCGAAAATATAGATGTAAATGAAACGCTTGCATGGGTGTACTATAATAAAGGAGCATATGATAAAGCGGTATCTTATATAAAAGCAGCATTAAAAACAAACTCTAAAAATCCGGTTTTATTAAGCAGAGCCGGTTTAATATATTATAAATCCGGAGAAAAGCAACTGGCAAGATCTATGCTGGAAAAAGCTTCCGTTACCAACTCTTATGTTGGCTATAATTTAAAAGAACAGGCATCAAGCGCCATGCAAAGCCTGTAAAAGAACTGATTTTTAACAAGGCATTATTGTCATGTAAACTATAATCTGACGCTGAAACCAATAAGAGTTTTTTATCTGATTAGTGATTCCCCGGTTTGGAATCAGCTAATTGAGTAAACAACTCTTTTTCCTTTGGGGAAAGGTGTTTGGGCGTTTTAATAACAAGCCTTACAAAAGCATCGCCATGCATTTCAGGATTTTTGTATAAAGGCATACCCATACCTTTTAGCCGGAACGTTTTATCACTGTCAGTTCCCGCCGGTACATTCATCTGTATAATTTTATCCATTGTTTGAACCGGCACCTTGCCACCTAAAACAGCAGCATATAAGTCCAGGTCATTATCAAAATAAAGATCGTTTTCTTTCCTTTTAAACCGTGGATGTTCATTGATTAAAATCGATATGAGCAAATCGCCATTTTCACCGCCATTCATTCCTTCCGCGCCTTTACCTTTCATTCTAAGCACCTGTTCATTTTTAAGACCGGGTTTTAATTTAAGATTGATCTTCTGGCCATTTAAAGTAATTTGTTTGCTGCTACCATGATAAGCATCTTCTAAAGATATTGCCATTTCAGCCCGCAGATCTTCTCCGTTATAAACACGTTGCTGCCGTGGTCTTGAGCCAGCGCCGGCACTGCGCCTTTCACCGAATATAGATTCAAAGAAATCAGAAAAAACGCCGCCATCATCGTCAAAATCTGACTTGTTGAAGCTTCTACTATAACGCTGACCGGTATTACCAGGATTTGCAGCATGCTGCTGGTAGTGCTTCCAGTCTTCTCCCAACTCATCATATTTCTTTTTCTTTTCAGAATCGGAAAGCACTTCATTAGCTTCATTGACCTCTTTAAATTTTTCTTCCGCTTTTTTATCGCCGGGATTCTTATCCGGATGATATTTTACGGCAAGCTTGCGAAAAGCTTTTTTAACGTCGGCAGCCGAAGCGGTTTTCTCCAGTCCTAAAATTTTGTAATAATCTTTGTAATCCATATAATAAAGTTACGTATTGAATTGTAGGGGCTAACATTACAAGTGTTCTTCAATTTGAATCAAACTACCATATTAATCATCTTATTTTTTACATAAATGATCTTTTTAGGCTGCTTACCTTCCAGCCATTTCTGCACCGTATCATTTTCCAGCACAATTTTTTCTACCTCTTCCTGTGACGCAATTAACGAGATATCAATGGTAGTTCTTACCTTGCCATTTACTGATACCGGATATTCCTTGGTGGTTTCTACCAGATATTTCTCTTCAAATGCCGGGTAGGCAGCATCGAGAATGCTCTCTGTATTACCTAACAGGTTCCACAGCTCTTCACTGATATGAGGAGCATAGGGTGTTAATACAATCAATACTTTTTCAAGCACTTCTTTTTTATAACACTTAAGTTCGCCGAGTTCGTTCACACATACCATAAAAGCGCTCACAGCCGTGTTGAATGAAAATTTTTCCGTGTCTTCTTCTATTTTTTTTATGGTACGGTGCAATATTTTCAATTCCGCATCGGCGGCTTTGTCATTATTCCAGACTTTACCTTTCAATTCATCATAAAATAAACGCCATAGCTTACGAAGGAATCTGTGAACCCCTTCAATGCCCTTGGTATCCCAGGGCTTGCTCATTTCAACAGGTCCTAAAAACATCTCGTACATCCTAAAGGTATCGGCGCCGTATTTATCCACTATAACATTAGGATTAACCGTATTGAATTTGCTTTTACTCATTTTCTCCACTTCCACTCCGCATATATACTTGCCCTCTTCCAAAATGAATTCCGCATGGGCATAATCATTCCTGCTTGTCTTGAATGCTTCGGTATCTAACAATATACCGTCCACGATACTTACATCTACATGTAATGAATCAGTATCATACTGATCTTTTAAACCATAAGAAACAAACCGGCTGGTTCCTTTTATACGGTAAACAAATCGCGATGATCCCTGGATCATCCCCTGGTTCAGTAATTTTTTATAAGGCTCATCATGACCGATCAACTCCAGGTCATACAAAATTTTAGTCCAAAGCCGGCTGTACAGCAAATGCCCTACAGCATGCTCGGTGCCACCGATATAAAGGTCTACCTGCTGCCAGTAATCAGACACTTTGCGATTGCAGAATTCTGTACCATTGTACGGATCCATGTAACGCAGGAAGTACCAGCTGCTGCCGGCATATCCGGGCATGGTGCTGGTTTCTCTTCTGGCGCCGCCCGGCAGGTTTACCCAATCGGTAATATTTGCCAATGGTCCTTCGCCTTCAGGCCCCGGTCCGTATTTATCTACATAAGGCAATTCAAGCGGTAATTCTTTTTCATCCAGCGGATACGCAATGCCCTGCTTCCAGATTATGGGAAAAGGTTCACCCCAGTATCGCTGGCGGCTAAAACCCGCATCCCGCATCCTGTAATTGACATGTCTTTTGCCAATGCCCAGCTCCTCCAATTTTGCAATGGCTGTTTCCATGGCATCCTTCATTACCATTCCATCTATAAAACCGGAATTTTCCAGCACCGCTTCTTTTGTGGGATTAGCCTCCTGCCCGTTATAATAACTCCCGATTATATTAGTAACAGGCAGGTTGAAATGAGTGGCGAAATTATAGTCACGCTGATCGCCGCAAGGCACGGCCATAATGGCGCCGGTTCCGTAACCTGCCAGCACATATTCGGCAATCCAGACCGGGATGGCTCTTTTATTAAAAGGATTGATAGCATAAGCGCCGGTAAAACATCCGGTGATTTGCTTTACCTCCGCCATGCGTTCCCGTTCGCTACGGCTTTTCACGTAAGTAAGATACTCATCAATTGCCTGCTGTTGATCGGTGGTTGTAATTTGTGAAACCAGTTCATGTTCGGGAGCAATTACCATAAAGTCTACTCCAAAAATAGTATCAGGTCTTGTTGTATAAACTTTCAGTTTTTTATCATCTGTGCATTTAATGTCGAATACGATTTCGCTTCCCTGGCTTTTACCTATCCAGTTGCGCTGCTGTTCTTTTAATGACTCGGAAAATTCAACCTGCTCCAGGCCTTCCAGCAAACGATCTGCATATTCAGTGATGCGCAGGTACCACTGGCGCATTCTTTTCTTAATAACCGGGTGTCCCCCGCGTTCACTCACACCATTAACTACTTCATCGTTGGCTAAAACGGTTCCTAAAGCTTCACACCAGTTTACTTCCCCGAAAGATGAAAAGGCAAGCCTGTAGTTCATCAATATTTCCTGCTGCTGTTTTTCCTCAAAGGCTTGCCATTCTTCGCCGGAAAAATCAATACCTGCATTTCGTTTGCCAATGGAGCCGTTACCTTCGTTTTCAAATATGGTAACCAAATCCTGTATACTTCTTGCTTTTCTTAAATTTCTGTCGTACCAGGAGTTGAATATTTGTAAGAAGATCCACTGCGTCCATTTATAATAGGAGGGGTCGCTGGTTTGTACCTCCCGGCTCCAGTCGTAGCCAAAGCCGATATTATCCAGTTGACTTCTATATGTTTTGATATTTTTTTCTGTTGTAACTGCCGGATGCTGGCCGGTTTCGATGGCGTACTGTTCTGCAGGCAATCCGAAACTATCAAAACCCATCGGATGCAACACATTAAAACCCTTCAAACGTTTATAACGGCTGTAAATATCACTGGCGATATAGCCCAGGGGATGGCCTACGTGCAGTCCTACACCGCTCGGATAAGGAAACATATCGAGCACATAATATTTAGGCTTGCCTGATGCATTGCTCACTTTATAAGCATTCATCTGCTGCCACTGCCGTTGCCATTTTTGTTCAATACTTTTAA
>CAXSIE010000382.1:0-5561 GCA_964237295.1 uncultured Flavihumibacter sp.
ATAAAGCTTATTGGAATGATGGCGGACAACTGGTTCCGCCGGATGACAAAAATGTAATCAAAGAAGTAGAAAAGATAGCTTCCATAGAAGATGTAAAATGGAGTGGGGGAGAAGATAATATTACACTGATAGGCGCTGACATGGATGAACATTATTATGAAATGGTAAAAGCCCTGAGTGTTTATCCCGAAGTTATTGAGCGGCAGCACGACCTTAAAATTGTGTACACTCCGATACATGGAACGGGCATCAAGCTTGTTCCTGAAGTATTGAAACGTTTTGGGTTTACCAATGTAACAATCGTTGAGGAACAGGCAACGCCGGATGGTAATTTTCCAACGGTGGTTTATCCGAATCCTGAAGAAAGTGAAGCCATGAGCATTGGTTTACGGAAAGCCACATCGCTTGACGCGGATATTCTGTTAGGTACCGACCCTGATGCAGACCGTGTAGGCATCGGCGTTAAAGACCATAACGGTAAATGGGTTTTAATGAACGGTAACCAGACAGCGGTGCTTGCTTTCAATTATATGATCGAGGCGCGTAAGGAAAAGAAAGTAGCCCAGCCGAACGATATGGTGGTTAAAACAATTGTTACTACTGACCTGATTGACCAGATAGCCAGTGAAAATGATATTGTTTGTTACAATGTGCTGACAGGCTTCAAGTGGATTGCAGAGCTGATCAAGGAAAAAGAGCAAACGGAAAATTTTGTGATCGGCGGAGAAGAAAGTTATGGTATGATGATCGGCGATAAGGTTCGTGATAAAGATGCCATAAGCGCTGTGGCACTGTTATCTGAAATGGCAGCTTATGAAAAAGATAAGGGTAAAGTTCTTTTTGACAAGCTGATTGATCTTTATGTAAAATATGGTTTTTATAAGGAGAGCCTGATATCTATTACTAAGAAGGGAATGAACGGACAAAAAGAAATTGCGGATATGATGGAGGGCTATCGCAATAATCCGCCATCGAGTCTGAATGGTGTTGCCGTGGTTGATCTGCTCGATTATGAATTAAGGAAGGCTACTAATATTCAAACCGGCCATAGCAGTGAAATAAAATTACCTAAATCTAATGTGCTGCAGTTTATTTTGGCAGACGGAACCAAGATTTCAGCGCGCCCTTCCGGTACGGAGCCTAAGATAAAATTTTATTTCAGTGTGAATGCAAAGCTGGGTTCCGCTGAAGAGTATGATAAGGTAAGTGCTGAGTTGGATGAAAAAATCAAGAATGTAATTAAGGACTTGAAGTTATAAGCTCTCCAAAAAACCAGATAAAACATTACACACTGTGATCTTAAACTTGAAACTTTGCACTATATTTAATTCCTAACAAATAAAACGATTAATTTGAAACCGTCTTGCCTGAACAACAACCGTTTGTTTTTTATAGCTGGTCTGTTGCTTTTATTTGCCTGTACCGATACAGCTAAAAAAGCACCTGTAGTGGATAGAACCAAACTCACTGAAGATCAGAAACGCCTGGCTGAAAACGCGTTAAGCGCTTTTAAAGTTGCAGATGGCCTGCAGGTAGAGCAATTTGCCAGCGAAACGCGGATGACCAATCCCACCAATATGGACATTGATGCCCGTGGCCGCGTATGGTTAACCGAAGGTTATAACTACCGGTTCAACCTGAACGCCGGGCATACGCAAAAAGATGCGGGCGATCGTGTACTGATACTGGAAGATACTAACGGTGATGGTAAGGCCGATACCAGCAAAGTGTTTTACCAGGATACCTCCATAAACGCCGCTTTAGGCATAGCAGTGCTGGGCAATAAAGTAATTATATCATGCAGCCCCAATGTATTTGTGCTAACCGATACTGACGGCGATGATAAGGCTGATAAAAAAGAAGTGTTGTTTACAGGTATAAGCGGTGTGCAGCATGATCATGCCATCCATGCATTTACTTTCGGTCCTGATGGCAAGTTGTATTTTAACTTTGGCAATGCAGGCGACAGCATCCTCGACAAAAACGGTAATATCGTCAGAGACCTGGAGGGCATCAACGTTCAGGCAAAGGGTAAGCCATACCGCCAGGGAATGATCTTCCGTTGTGATATGGATGGAAGTAATTTTGAAGTGCTTGCCAATAATTTTCGTAATAATTATGAAGTAGCAGTAGATGCATTTGGTAACATGTGGCAGTCTGATAATGATGATGATGGCAACCGGGGGGTGCGTATCAACTATATATTGGAATATGGTAATTATGGTTATACCGATGAAATGACAGGGGCCGGCTGGCAGTCGAGGAGGATCAATCTTGAAGACTCCATCCCGCTGCAGCACTGGCATTTAAACGATCCGGGCGTAGTGCCGAATTTATTACAAACAGGTTCGGGTTCGCCAACCGGAATGCTGGTATATGAAGGCAAGCTGCTTCCCAAAGCGTTCCGCGGACAAATGATCCATGCAGAACCGGGGCATAATGTAGTGCGTTCTTACCCCGTTAAAAAGGATGGGGCCGGGTATAAGGCGGAGATCGTAAATATTCTTGAAGCAACGGATGATAGCTGGTTCAGACCCTCCGACGTTTGTATAGCGCCGGATGGCTCTTTATTTATTGCCGACTGGTACGATCCGGGAGTGGGCGGCCACCAGGTTCGTGATCTTGACAGGGGCCGTGTGTACCGCGTAGCACCCGATGTCTCTACTTATAAAGTGCCGGCTTTTTCTGTAACCGATACAAAAAGTGCTTTACAGGCGTTGGAAAGTCCTAACCTTGCTACACGTTACCTTGCCTGGGAGAAATTGCATTCCATGGGAGCAGGTGCTGAAAAAGACCTTGCGGATATGTTCGAAAACAGCGATGATCCGCGCTACCGCGCAAGGGCTTTCTGGTTGTTGACAAAGATCCCCGGCAAAAGTGATGAATACATTAAAAAAGCGCTGGCCGATAAAAATGAAGACATCCGCATAGCGGCGTTCAAAGCCGCCCGTGAGAATAAGGCCGATCTTATTTCTATGGTGAAAGAAGTGGTCAACGACCAGTCCGCACAGATCAGGAGAGAAGCATTGATTGCGTTGCGGCACAGTGCCTCTCCGGAAGCACCGGCCCTGTGGGCGGCACTCGCAGGAAAGTATGATGGAAAAGACAGATGGTACCTGGAAGCGCTGGGTGTTAGTGCAGACAAACAATGGGATACTTACTTTGCCGCATGGCTAAAAAAAGCGGGTGTTGAATGGAACAGCGCTTCTGGAAGGGATCTGGTATGGCGGTCGCGTTCCGCTGCAGCACTGCCTATGCTGGCAAAATTAATTGAAGACCCTGCAAATGACCCGACCAAGAATCTAAGGTATTTCCGCGCTTTTGATTTCCAGGCGGACAGTTCCAAACAACAGGTACTGGAATCTTTGCTGACCGGCACGCATCCAAAGCAAAAAATGATCACCGTTTATGCGCTCACCCAGATGGATACGGCTCACCTGGTAATGACGCCTTCATTACAAGCAGCTATCAAAAACAGTCTGGAAACAGTGAAAGGTGCTCCCGAATTCCTTGATCTTGTGGCCAAATACAAAGTAAAAGACCAGAACCCGGAACTGATGAATTTCGCTGTCACCAGTAAAAAGCGGGAACTGAAAGCGCTGGCGGTAAAATTACTGATGATGAATAATGGTGCTAAAAGCATACAGGCAGCTATTCATACAGACACCGCTACTGCTATGTCGCTTGTTGCAGCATTAGGCGGTGATGAAAATGATAAAACCAAGCAACTTTTGCAAACGGTTATGCTTGATAAGGCCCTTGACCTGAATGTAAGGAAAAGAGCCACTCAGAATTTCAACAGGGGTTATAAGGCACAGCAACAACTGATGGATCTTGTAGTTGCAAAGAAATTACCGGCAGATCTGGATACTACTGCTGAAAAATTGTTGTTAAGATCCAACAGGCCGGAGATCAAATCCAAAGCAATGGCCTTTTATCATAAAGAGGGCACTGATAATGCAAATTTTGCGGCTATTCCTGAATTGATAAAACTTGCAGGTAACACTTCTGAGGGCAAGGCGGTATTCGGCGGTACCTGTACGGCATGCCACCAGGTTAATAACAACGGGATTAATTTCGGTCCAGACCTTTCTGAAATTGGTGCAAAGCTGCCGAAGGAACAATTGTATGATGCTGTGCTGCATCCCGATGCAGGCATCAGCTTTGGATTTGAAGGGTATCTCTTCAAGTTAAAAGATGGTAACCAGTTGCTGGGCTATATCACCAGCGATACCAAAGATGAGCTTTCAGTTAAGTCGATAGGTGGCGCGGTGACTAAAGTTAAAAAAACTGATATTGTTTCCAAAAAAGCTTACGAGCATTCACTCATGCCCACAGGGTTGGTTAGCAGTATGAAGCAGCAGCAGGTGGTGGATTTGATTGAATACCTGTCCGGTCTTAAAAAGAAAGGGTAGCTGACAACTGATTAAGTTATCCTGAATGTAAATAATTTTAACGCAGAGAGCAAACACAGAGAAATACATGGAGGTGTAAAAGCCTCTGTGCTCTCTGTGTTTCCTTTTCTGTGCTCTCTGCGTTAAAAAAAGTAATAGAACTGTTTGCATACTGACAGATAATACGTAAAGTAATGATACCATGAAATATCTTTTAATATTATCCATAATCGTTTTAATTAATACAAACACACAATCTCAGATACTGCGCAAACCCATTCCTGATAAACTGGTAGTATTAAGTTTTGATGATGGCCCGGTTAGTCATGCTGTTACTGTGGCGCCGTTATTAAAAAAGTATGGCTTTGGAGCAACATTTTTTGTTTGCGAATTTCCACCGGACTTTAAAGACAAGACAAAATACATGAGCTGGAAGCAAATGCAGCAACTCGATAAAATGGGATTTGAAGTAGCCAATCATACCCATCATCATGTGAATGTAAAGAAGATGGATAAGAAGCTGTTCATGGAAGAGCTCGGTTATATTGAAGACACCTGTAAGGCGCTTCATATGAAAACACCACTGGTGAGTTTTGCTTATCCCGGGTACACAACCGATTCCGCAGCAATAGCTGTGCTAAAAGGAAAAGGTTACCAGTTTGCACGTACGGGCGGCGACCGTGCTTATGATCCGGAAAAAGACCATCCTTATCTGATCCCAAGCTTTACCATGACTGATAGTAACAAGGCGGCAATCATGAGTGCTTTTCCATTGGCAAGGGATGGAAAGATTGTAGTGCTGACTATTCATGGTGTTCCCGATATTCCGCATCCCTGGGTAACTACCCGGCCTGCATTGTTTGAGGAGTACCTGAATTACCTTCGTGATAATAAATATAAGGTGATCGCTATGCGGGAACTGATCCGCTATATTGACGTGAACAAGGCAATGGAGCAGATAACGCCTCAATTTTAACGGCCACAAAGACACGAAGGCACGAAGAAACACAAAGGCTTTGTGTTTCTTCGTGCCTTCGTGTCTTTGTGGCAAAGAAATGACTGTAAATTCACAATACCATGAAATTTCTGATACTTTTATTTGTAGCAACATCGTTTACCGGTTACAGTCAGCAAACATTGAAATGGCCTGCTATTACCCGGCAAAAC
>CAXSIE010000383.1:0-5553 GCA_964237295.1 uncultured Flavihumibacter sp.
GATGCAATAAGTGGTGCCAGGCCAGGTGCCCGCCGGGAAATTATGCAGCAATACCTGCAGCGTATTAAAGACCTTGAAAATCTTGCAATGGCATATCCCGGAGTTGAAAAAGCATATGCCATACAAGCCGGCCGTGAGCTTAGGGTGATCGTTGAAGCTGAAAGAGTAACTGATAACGACAGTGATAAATTAAGTTTTGAAATAGCACAAAAGATACAGACAGAAATGACTTATCCGGGGCAGATCAAAGTTACTGTTATCCGCGAAAAGAGGGCTGTAAACGTTGCAAGGTAGCTGTTAGCTACCAAGAGGAACCATCACCGGATAGATGATGGCTGATAGCTGAGCTTATTTAATTTGGAAAGTACCTTCATCCACTATAACTTTGCCGTCCTTAAATATATAAGATATGAACGCCATTGATTTTGTTCATGAGCAGTTAAGTAACAGGAAACAATTTCCTGCTTTTAAAGCCGGAGACAATATATCTGTCAATTACAAGATTATTGAAGGTAATAAAGAAAGGATCCAGTCTTTTAAAGGCGATGTTATCAAACGTCAGGGAAATGGATTTACAGCAAGTTTTACAGTCCGCAAAGTTTCAGATGGCGTAGGAGTTGAAAGAACCTTTCCCATTTTTTCCCCGAATATCGAGTCTATAGAATTGAATAAGTCAGGAAGAGTGCGTCGTGCTAAATTGTATTTCCTGCGTGAAAGAAGTGGTAAAAGTGCCCGTATCAAAGAAAAGAAAAGAGCTACTATTCAGTAAACATCATAAAATGACAATAAAAAGCGTTCTAATTCAGAACGCTTTTTTATTTAAGGCATAAAACCTATTTGGCGCTTATAACGTATATAATTTGATATTGAAATTTGCGTTTGTTCCAAAAGGTATAACTTTGTTTTTTAAAGATTAAAATCACACTTATGGTATTATTACATTTAAATCCGCTGTTATTACTATCAATGCCCGGTGGCGGTGAATTAGTAATTATTCTGGTGGTTGTTCTGTTATTGTTCGGAGGTAAAAAAATTCCTGAACTTATGCGTGGTCTTGGACGTGGGATGCGCGAGTTTAACGATGCTAAAAGCAATGTGACAAAAGAATTGGAAGAAGGCATGAAAGAAAAAGAAGTTTCTTCCCCAGCTTCAACTACCACTACCACACATCACTAAACCAGTTATAAGCTTTCCGGCTTGAAATAACCCGTTGTTTTCTTACCGCTCGATACCAGATTATCAAAACGAATTATTGAATGGAGCTACAACTTGCGTAAGCTCCATTCAGTATTATCTGGATCGTATTGAAAAATCCCTTCATTTAAATGCCTTTGTGGAGGTTTTTACAGAAGAAGCCCTTGCAAAAGCAATAGAACTGGACAATCTACGCAGTGCAGGAAAACCCCTGGGCAAACTTCATGGGGTTGTGATAGGCATCAAAGATATTCTTTGCTATAAAGACCATAAAGTTTCCGCTTCTTCCGCCATTTTAAAAGGTTTTACTGCTACCTACAATTCCACCGTTGTAGAAAAATTACTTTTAGAAGAGGCTATTATTATCGGTACGCTTAATTGTGATGAGTTTGCCATGGGATCATCAAATGAAAATTCCATTTATGGCAGCGTGCTTAATGCTTTAGATGAAACGCGCGTTTCAGGAGGCTCTTCGGGTGGATCTGCAGTTGCTGTACAGGCCGGTCTTTGCATGGTATCTCTGGGAAGCGATACCGGCGGCTCAGTGAGGCAACCTGCTGATTTTTGTGGTATCATAGGTCTTAAACCTACTTATGGCCGCATTTCAAGATACGGATTGATCGCTTACGCTTCTTCCTTCGACCAGGTTGGTATATTTGGATCAAACATACCAGACGTTGCCATGATACTGGAAGTCATCGCTGGTAGCGACGATTTTGACAGTACCGCCTCCAACTTACTGCCTGAAAAATTTAACGAGAACGATCCTCCGGATAAAAAAATGAGGATTGCTTATTTCAAAGATGCTTTGCACCATCCCGGACTAGATATGGAAATGGCTGATACCATTACATTGTACTTAAAAGAGCTTACTAAAAAGGGTTATGAAGTTACCGGAGTAGACTTTGAATACCTGGATTACATTGTTCCAACTTACTATGTATTAACTACTGCCGAAGCTTCTTCAAATTTATCCCGCTTCGATGGTGTAAAATATGGTTCCCGGTCATCAGCAGCTATTTCTGATTTAACAGAATTTTATATGCGTAACCGGTCCGAAGGATTTGGCCGTGAAGTTAAAAGAAGGATCATGCTTGGTACTTTCGTATTAAGTACCGGCTATTATGATGCTTACTTTACGCAGGCGCAAAGGGTAAGACGCCAGCTGGTTACCAAAACTGAGCTGATTTTCAAGGATTTCGATGCAATACTGCTCCCCACCGTTCCTTCCCCGGCTTTTAAATTGGGTGATAAAACCGATGATCCCATTGAGATGTATTTAGCAGATATCTATACGGTATATGCAAACCTTGTTGGCATACCAGCTATTTCAATTCCTCTCTTCAAACATTCAAATGGCATGCCTTTTGGCTTGCAGTTGATGACAAACCGGTTTTCTGAGCTACCTTTGCTACGGCTTTCGCATCAATTGTTGCAGTAATAAAGTCATTCTAACCATAATCGGTAATTTTTTATGTACTTAAATCGAGGTAATGAAAAAACTTTTATTGTTAACCCTGTTGGGCTTCCCGTATTCACAATATCTTGTAGCTCAAACACTGATAACAAAGGAAACAATACTACAGCCTGTCGATTCTGCTTCAAAAAAAGAGCCTTCTCATTCCCGACTTACAGCCGATACTAAAAAAATCACCGATAACCCGGCATATAATTTTAAAAATCTTTTCGAATCGGATGCTTCAGACCTGGTAACTATTGGAGGTCCACGTTTAAACCCCAGGGCTGTTAGCTTCGTTCAGGATTATATTGAAAAGTATGGTACCGACCTTACGAAAATGAAGGTATGGGGAAAACCGTTTTTTGATATGATGGATGGTGTTTTTCTGGATAATAATCTTCCCAGGGAATTAAAATACATTGCTGTAATAGAATCAAGGCTAAATCCTTCATCATCTTCCTTTGCCGGTGCTGTTGGGCCATGGCAGTTTATGCCGGCTACCGCTATTAGAATGGGTTTAAAAGTATCCCGTTATATAGATGAAAGAACTAATTATGTCAGAAGTACACAGGCAGCCGCTAAATACCTTACAGAATTGTACAACCAGTTTGGAGATTGGCTACTTGTTATAGCTGCATATAATGGCGGACCTGGAAACGTTCTTAAAGCAATCCGTAAAACAGGCAGTCGCAACTTTTGGGACCTTCAGTACTACTTGCCCGCAGAGTCAAGAAATCATGTAAAGAAATTTATTGGAACGCATTATATTTTTGAAGGCCAGGGAGGGTTAACCACTTTAACCCGTGCAGAATCGAACGATCATTACGGAGCTAAAGGAGGATATGCTGCAAACCGTGGAATCAGTCAGGCAGAAGCAGCGAGTGCTAAAGAACAAACTATTACGGGTAAGTATCTTTCTTTAGTAATTGCTAAAAACATTACAATGGATATTGTTGATTTTAACCGTTATAATCCTGAATTTGATAAGGTGATGGCCAGTGAAAAAAACAGCTACCAGCTAAAATTGCCTTTAGATAAAATGGATGTATTTAATGCACGTAAATACCAGATATTAAATGAGTCTATCCAGTTGTTAATTAATAATGCTCTTTCTGTTACAGGAGCATCGGCTAAAAAACTATAATAGTGATGAATGGTGGTGCATGAGGTAGTTACCGCCATTGCTACTCAGCAGTCATGTTTCAGAAATATATACTACGCGTTAACCTGTAGATGATTGATTTCTTTTCCGCTCATTCACGGTTTTTCTGCGTTAAAAAAACACTTCAACTCAACACAAGAAATTAGTGAAAAGAAATATTATCTGTAACAATTAAGGATAGTAAGATCAAAAGTCATCGTCGTCATCATCAAAACCGGCATCATTAAATAGATCCATTTCCTTAAAATCCTCGTCAAGCCCAAGATCATCATCATCGGCTGCTCCTTTTCCTTTTTTCTTAGGAATTCCTGTTCCCGGGCTACTTTTTTTTGTTTTGGATTTAGGAAGATCGAATTCGTCGAAGTCGGGGTCCCAGTTTTCGTCTTCTTCTACTTTTTCCCAATCATCTTCTACTTCTTCTACATCATCATCGTCGTCAGCATCGTCTGCTTTTTTAGATGAACTTTTAGCTGCTTTTTTGGGTGCTTTAGGAGAATCAATATCCTCCACTCCATCTTCTTCATCCTCCAACTGTTTTTTGGACTTAGAAGTTGCTTTCTTGGTAGAGTCTTCGTTTTCTGTAGGAGAAGTTTTCTTTGATGGCTTCTTTTCCTTATTAGATTTTGATGATGCCATATTCCAATAGGATTTAATGTAAATTTCAGCGAAGTTTTTAATTCACCAAATTTTTTATTTTTTTAAAGATTTTTATAATTCCACTAACTGATCCCTGCCAGGACCATTAGAAATATGTGAAATACTTATGCCAATATAATTATTAATAAAATCCACATATTCATTCATAGTCACCGGCAACGATTCTGCTGATTTAAATGAAGTTGTGTTCTGATTCCAGCCAGGCAGTTTATTTAAAACCGGTTCGATCTGGTGCCTGGTCATTTGAAACGGAACAATCCGGGTGATTTCACCATCAATTTTATAAGCTGTGCATACATTTAATTCATTAAAAGAATCTAAAACATCTGCTTTCGTCATTATCAATTTTGTAACTCCATTGATCATACATGCAAATTTTAGCGCCACCAGGTCTATCCATCCACAACGACGCGGCCGGCCGGTTGTAGCACCAAATTCATTACCCAATTTACGTAACGCTTCACCGGTAGAATCATTTAATTCTGTAGGAAAGGGACCGCTGCCAACTCTTGTACAATATGCTTTGGTTACTCCCATTACATCTCTTATTTTCTGAGGAGCAACCCCCAATCCGGAACATACACCTGAAGTGGTGGTATTGGATGAAGTTACAAACGGGAATGTTCCAAAATCAATATCAAGCATGCTTCCCTGCGCACCTTCTGCCAATACTTTGTTACCGGAAGCAATTTTGTCGTTAATAAAATACTCACCATCAACAATATTCAATTGTTTTAAAAATTCAATGGCTTCAAAAAATTCTTCTTCCCAGACGGAAATATCTTCCTGAAAATTAAAATTATCCAAAAGCCGCTGATGCTTAAGCCTAAGCCGGATGTAGGAAGTGGTAAAACTTTTATTCAGAAGATCACCTACACGTAATCCATTTCTTCCGGTTTTATCCATATAGGCAGGACTGATACCTTTAAGTGTTGACCCTATCTTTTCATTTCCTTTTGAAACCTCAGATGCTTTATCCAGTGCCCGGTGAGTGGGTAGTATAATATGGGCCCGTCTTGATATATAAAGATTCTTTTTTACGTCCACCCCAAAAGATGCTACTGTTTCACATTCCTTTTGC
>CAXSIE010000384.1:0-5547 GCA_964237295.1 uncultured Flavihumibacter sp.
AGTTGTCAGGAACGTCTATACTTTCAAAATCAAATTGTTCAACAAGATCACGTTGCGGACGATCAACCGGCATAGCAATGTGAAAAATTGCAGGTTGATCGGATATGTTCTTTACACGATGCGCATAACCGGCAGGGATAGTAACATTGTCGAATGGGAATAATTTATAATGCCGGCCTTCTACTTCAACAGATGCATGGCCGGAAAGCAGGGTAATTGATTCTGAGTGAGGATGGGTGTGAGCCGGCAAGATAGTATTCCCCGGTTCAAAAGTTACGATAGCGGTAAACAGATTTACAGCGTTAACATGACTTCCTACAAGCACTTCACATGTTACCCCTTTAGCCAGATCTATGATCTCCCCCTCACCGGGCTTATTGATTTTTTCAAGACGATCCGTTTGAAAACCTGCGGGAACATTTGATACTGATCTGTTTGCAACTTCGCTAACAGAAAGGTCAGGCGTTATCTTCCTGTCGCGACCAAGAGTAGCCGATATCTGGCGGATGCTTCTAATTAATAAGCCCGCATCTATACCATAAGCCAACATTTTAAAACCTTCATTATTTCTTCGCCCCAAATCTTCAATACCGGTAGTTACAACACCGCAGTTTTTTCCTGCGCTTATCACTGCATCCTTTGCTTTGTTCATGTGCTTTACTACTTCAGGCACTTCCCATTGCCCGGCAAAACCGGCTGAGGCTGAATAATCCGCAGGGCCAAAAAAGAAAACATCCGTACCGGGAACTTCTATCAAAGATGTTATATTATCACCGCCCAACATTGACTCAATTATCGGGATCACTAAAACGGCATCATTTGCTTCACTCACATGTTCAACAAAACATTGTCCCCACCCGGTGGCACGCTCTGCGCCGATACCACGGCTACCAGCCGGCGGATACCTGCAAAATGCAATAGCCCGGGTTAATTCTTCTTGAGTTTCTATATGCGGGATCACCACTCCATCTGCACCTATATCCAGTACTCTTTTGATAAGTCCTTCCTGTAATTCGGCAATACGAACCAGTATTACCGTGTTACTACGAACCGCTGCACGGATGTGGTTGCAAATATCTGCCCAGTCAAGATGGCCATGTTCCGCATCAATAACTACCCAATCCATTCCTGAGGCAACCGCTATCTCTGTAATTCCGGGAGATTCAAGTGTGATCCATAGGCCGTAAACAGGTTGTTTTTCAGCTAATTTTTTACGAAAGTTTTTGAGGGCTTCGGTTTTCATGAGTGAGGTTTGTGTTAATTGATGGCAATCAGCCTGCTTAATAAGATTCTTTTTAACACAGAGAGCGCAGAGGGAAGAAACACAGAGAATACAATGAGGCGTATGAATTCAAAAATCCTCAGTGCTTCTTTGTGTTTCTTCCCTCTGTGCTCTCTGTGTTAAAATTCTTACACAACGGACTGACTATCGATAGGCTGCCTTAATAATATCTCTCAATGTGATTGTTTCGGAAAGCGTATCCACCTGGTTACAGCCTTCCCAGTTTATCCAGATGTATTCAAGACCTATCCATCCGGAGTAATTCATTTTCTTTAAATTTTCTGTGATCTTTACATAATCTATAGTATTATCGGCCATGGATACCTGCAGTTGTCCTTTTCTTGCGCCACGTGCATGAAAGTGGCTGGCATGAGTAAGCAGCGGATCCACCTCTTCCTGTGTAAATCCATTACGAATAAAGTGAGTGTAATCTAAAGTCAGCGTTAAACCGGGAACCGCATCAATCAATGCCTTCGCATCTTCGGGCGTCGCAAACGGAGACCCTACATGCGCTTCCACTCCAAAAGAAAGTCCCGAACCGGCAACCTGTTCCAGCCGCCAGTTCAATTCTTCATGAGCAAGCTGCAGACTTGCTGCTTTCTCTTCATTTTTAAAATACATACCCGGCAAAGTGGTTATGTGATCGGCACCTACTGCAACAGCGTAGTCAATTAATTTAACAAAGTTGTCCCGGGCATATTGCCTCCGTGTTTCATCAGGATGATTGATGGCAAAAAGTGAAAGGTCAAGATCCAGTTGCAGGTAAACATCTGTTGCTACAAGCCCCCGGTCTTTAAGTTGGTTTTGCAGCAATCTTGCCCGCTGATTGATTTGCTGAAACTCGGTTTCGGCAGTAATATGCGAACGGCCGCTGAAAAGGCCGATGTCTATCCCTTCGCAATCCAGCATAGCTACCAGGCTCAGCACTTTATCATGCGGCAAAAGAGGAAATGTAAAATCAGCGCAGGCAAACTGTAGTTTTTTCATATTGACGGCCCTCCATTCCATTCGGCGGTGGCCAGGTAGCCGCCGTCAATCAATATACTGGTTCCGGTAACACCGATAGAATCATCACAACTAAGGTAGGCAACCGTTCTGGCAATATCCAGCGGGCTTAAAATACGTCCACCGGGCACCCGGTGTAACCGTTCTTTCAACAGCATATCATTGCCCATATGTTCTCTTAACATAGGGGTGTCTGTTATACCCGGACAAACAGCATTACAACGAATACCATCAGCAGCATAATCAATTGCAATGGACTTGGTAAGCATAATAACAGCACCTTTAGAGGCAATGTAACCGGGCGTTTTTGCCTGTCCTACAAAGCTGCTTACCGAGCCGATATTTACAATGCAACTTGATTGCTGCTGCTTGAGATAAGGATAAGCATGTTTAAAGCTCAGGAAAATTGCTTTCAGGTTGATACCCAGTTGCCAATCCCATTCTTCACTGCTGTATTCATGCAGTGATTTTACTATATTAACCGCAGCATTGTTGATCATTATATGCAGGCCATCGAAACAATCAACAGTTTTAGCAATGCAATTTTGTACAGAGGCTTCATTATTCACATCACACAAAAAGAAAGCTGCCTTACCACCCTTGTTACATATTAATTCGGCCAGCTCTTTACCGGCTTCTTCTTTAATATCTGCAAGCGCAACCGATGCACCTTCGCCTGCGAAATATTCAGCAATACCTCTTCCGATACCTTGCGAGGCCCCGCTGATCCAAACAACTTTTCCTGTAAATCTTTCACTCATTTGTTAGTAAGTTTTAGGCAGATTATTTTGTATGGTAACTTTATTTTTTTGAAGGCGGATGCAAGGGTAATGCAAGCCAGGCCAGGCCGATACTGCGTCGCATGTGGCTTTTGGCACCGGGAGGAATTTCAGCTTCATCATTGCCATCATAAAATAATGCCAGTTTACTGCCTGCTTTAACAACCGATGGTAACCCGATAATTTTTTTACTCCAGTTGCAGTTTACCGAATCCAATACTATTGCTTTATTTTCAGGATCCCATTTGTTCAGGTCTTTGGTCCAATATACCCAAATTGCATCGGTATATTCCAGCTTATTCCTGATACCTACATGATCTGTAAAAACAAACCAGGTTTTATTGGCAGGCTCATAATAAACCGCAGAATTTTCAACCTGCTCTTCTACGGGAAGAAAGGGTGCAGGGTCAGGGATCCAGGTGCTGTTTAAATCTTTTGTACGGGCATAACTGAGTGTGCGCTTTATATCCGGAACATCGGTTGATGCGGCAAAAAGCATCAGGTATTCGTTGTTATGTTTTATAATGTATCCCGGGCTAACAGATCCGGCATAATAGGTTCCGGGCTTTGTTTGAATGGGATTGATATCATAACGCTTTTTCCAGGGCCCGCCGGGTGCATTGCTCTCTGCTTTTTTAGTGAGATAGGGGAAGGCAGGAATATAATTCGGTGCAGGCGACACATGAGGCGTTCCCATATAGAACATATGCCATTTGGTTCCATCAAAGTAAACACTTCCATAAGATGCGGACCTGGAATCATCGCTTCCCGCTTTTCCGTAATCAAGCACCGGGCCTTTAACTTTCCAGTTAGTCATATCCTTGCTTGTTGCCAGGCAAGCCAGCCAGCCGTTAACACCTGCACCATCATAATGCATATAATAAGTTCCATGATCTTCATAAACAAAAACATCTCTTGCGCCAAGGTAGTCGCTGCTGTCGGGGCCGGTGCCGTATTTTAAGACAACCCCCTGGTCTTTAGCATCGAGGCGGTATCTTGCCGCCGGACGGCCATCACTATAAGATATAACGGTTGAAGCCGGCTTTACCTGTGAACCCATTTGAGAAATGGCTTTGATGCCGGAAACCAGGCATATAACCGTTGCTGAAATAAACAACCCCGAAAATTTATTGGGCATCCGGATTGGTTTTAGGAATAATAAACAATGCTGTTGACTTAAAATTTACAAATATGGTAAACGCCCCTTGTGATCAAAGATTCCTAACTAAATTACAGTTCCATAAAGTAAGAACCCCTGTATATTTATTACAGCAATTGTATTGAATGTTAAAACTTATACATTACACTTTAGATTGGATAATTAAAACCCAATCCTGATCTTCTGCAGGTGATTTTGTATTGCTGTTTCCTGCTGCGTCTGCGGTAAGCGTAAAACCGGCCAGCTTTTCACCGCTTACCGGGTTGAACCAGTATGCGTTGTATTTACTGCCGGCCTCCAGTGAGTGAAGCATTATACTGCCGGAGGTTAAAATATAAACTACCCGAAGCCGGTTGGCATCAGCAGCACAGATTGGTGCGAGCTTGGCTGAATCACTGGTTACCCAATCGGCCTTTGGTTCCATTTTGTTCCAGGAGGGCAACGATTCTATCAATTTTTTTGCTAAACCAAGCTGTGTTGAGCCAGGTAATCGCATTGCATCATCCCAGGGTGTGATTCCCCAATTATTACCGCCTGGTGAATTGCCGTATGGATGCTCTCGGCCATTTACCTGCCACACTCCGTTTGCGCCATAGGTATGACCGGAAAAACCGGTATTGATCGTATGCGACCAAAATGCCTGTCTTGCAGCCGCAGCAGGAAGCGGCTGAGGTATTTCCAATGCATCATAGCGTGATTCTCCACTCATAACAGGCATAACAGGTTGGTCGTTATAACCTTCCAATGCAAGGGCTGCTTGTTTAGGTCCCGGAGATCTATGTCCGCTTTGATGCATGTCGAAATCCAGTACTGAAGGATCGGTTACCGAAGCACGAGCAGTTCTGGAGGGATGGCATGTAACGAGCCGGTGAAACGGATCGGTTTTATGCATGTAGCGCATGATATCCGTCCATTCGTTTTTTTGCTGTTGCATATCAGCCTCTTTATTTTTTGAAAGATAAAATGGCATGGTGGTTTCACCGGCCGCTACCCATACAACAGGTAAGGCACTCCACCTTGCGATGATATAACGCCAGTGTTTTTTAAGTTTTTCTTCCCCGAGCCATTCCAGGTGATAACCCCATGCGCCTACCACGCATGGTACGAAACCCTGTTCGGCAAGGTACATGATACGTTTGTCGGCGGTATCAAAATATTCCGGCCTTATGCGGGAATAATCGCGTTCCCAGGGAAAGCCCGCTTCATTTTCACCACGTTCATCAAAAGCGGGCATATCAGGATAAAGTCCTGCTACTATCTGGATAACATTAAATCCTTTTTTACTTCTGTCTGCAGCAAGCGCTTTAACATCGTCAGGCCAT
>CAXSIE010000385.1:0-284 GCA_964237295.1 uncultured Flavihumibacter sp.
GGCTCAATTACTGATGCAAACCGGTTCAGCCAGGCTGGGTCGACCCAGCATGGGCGCCTGGGCCACTTATGGACTGGGAACGGAAAATCAAAACCTTCCCGGCTTTGTAGTACTGACATCAGGCGGAAGATTTCCAGATGCCGGCAAAAGCGTATGGGGAAGCGGCTTTTTACCGTCAGTGTACCAGGGTGTACAATGCAGGAGCGAAGGCGACCCGGTACTCTTTATCAAAGATCCGGCAGGCATGAACCGCGACCTGCGCAAAGCTTCCATCGAAGCGATCA
>CAXSIE010000385.1:294-5543 GCA_964237295.1 uncultured Flavihumibacter sp.
GGAATACAACGATCCTGAAATATTGTCGCGCATCTCGCAGTACGAGATGGCCTACCGGATGCAGATATCCGTTCCGGAAACCATGAACATCAACGATGAGCCTGCAGCCATGCATGAGATGTATGGCACACAACCCGGGAAAGCCTGCTTTGCCAACAATGTGCTGCTTGCAAGAAAACTTGTGGAAAAAGGGGTTCGTTTCATCCAGCTGTTCGACTGGGGATGGGATACCCATGGCACAAATGCAGAAACAGCCGTTGATGTAGGGCTGGTTAACAAATGCCGCCAGGCAGATAAGCCGGTAACAGCGTTGATACTGGACCTTAAACAAAGAGGATTGCTTGAAGACACACTGGTTATATGGGGTGGTGAATTCGGTAGAACTCCTATGATGGAAAACAGGGATGGCAGGGACCATCATGTGGATGCTTTTACTATATTCATGGCAGGTGGTGGAATTAAGAAGGGCTTCACTTATGGTGAAACCGACGAAATAGGCTACAATGCCATCAGTGGTAAAGTAACCGCTTACGATATCCAGGCCACCATCCTCAATCAATTAGGATTTGATCATGAAAAATTTACCTACCAGTTCCAGGGCAGGCCTTTCCGGTTAACAGATGTCAGCGGGAAGGTGATCAACGATATTATAGCGTAAGCCGTTTTTTATAGACAGGATTCGGTTTCCAAGCCCAGACACGGCTACCGATTTTTGAAATCCAATAGCTTGAAACCTGCAAAACAGGAGCTGGCTTTAAAGTTCCTTTTAAACGCCTTTGTTTGGGTGGTAGACTCAACCTGCGGTGTATGAGATCGATCTTTTGAAATTAAGAAGCCATCCGGAAAACTTCGAAAGCCGGCAGGAACCTTTTGCTTTGTAAGCATTATCTTTCCCCATAATTATAAATCTTTTTACTGTTGGCATCTTTTACTGAATTCATTGGCCGGTTTCATCCGGTGCTGGTCCATTTGCCGATTGGTGTTTTACTTGTCAGCCTTTTGCTGATCTGGTTGAATAAAAAACCATCGTATAATATTTCTATTCCGGTGATTAAGCTGGTATTGCTATGGGGCATGTTTGGAGCGCTGGCATCCTGCATCACCGGCACGCTGTTATCATTAAGCGGCGATTATAATACAAGCCTGGTAAGCTGGCATATGTGGATGGGCTTCGGAGTAGCCATTGCATCCATGTTCCTTTACATGAAAGTAGCAAGACAGGAATTTGACAGTGCCTATAAAGCACTATCGGTTTCGCTGCTCCTGTTGATCACCGTTACAGGACATCTTGGGGGTTCACTCACACATGGCTCCGATTATCTTACTTCCGCTTTAACGGGAGACAAAGATTCGGTCATCACCATTCATAAGCCGATTGTAAATATCCAGGAAGCGATGGTATATGCCGACGTTATTGATCCTATGCTGCAAAACAAATGTTATAGCTGCCACGGACCAAAGAAAGTTAAAGGAAAATTCCGCATGGATGATCCGGTGTTATTGATGAAAGGAGGAAAGAACGGAGCGGAGATCATTCCTTCAAATGTTGCCAAAAGCGAATTGATGAAGCGTTTGCGGCTACCCGAGAACGATGAGCATCATATGCCTCCAAAAGAAAAGCCACAACTCAATGAAGGCCAGGTTGCATTGTTACATTGGTGGATTGAACAGGGCGCAGATTTCACCAGGAAAGTAAAAGACATGCAGCAACCGGATAAAATTAAAACTTACCTGCTTGCCTTACAAAGTGATCATATCAACCCGGAAAAAAAGGGCTTACCCCAGGTGCCTGCCAAACCGGTAGAAGCGGCAGATGAAAAAGCCATACAAGCCTTAAGGGATAAGGCAGTAATAGTAATACCGGTTGCCCAAAACAGCAACTACCTGTCAGCAAACTTTATAAATGCAAATAATTTCACTGCAAAAGATATTAATTTGTTGAAGCCCTTACAAAAACAACTGGTGTGGTTAAAGATCGGCCACACTAAAATTAACGACAGTGCACTTAATACCATTGCAGGTTGCAAAGAGCTCACCTCGCTTCAATTAAACAATACGGACGTTACTGATAAAGGATTGGCTGCTTTAAAGTCGTTGCAGAACCTTCAGAGCCTGAACCTGGTGGCAACCAAAGTAACAGCTCAAGGCATAATGCAACTTCAATCTTTAAAAAAATTACAGGCATTATTCCTTTTTCAGTCTGCCGTTGGTAAGAATGACTGGGATAAGCTTAAAACAGTTTTTCCAAAAACCGTATTGGACTCGGGAGGCTATCAATTACAATTTTTAGCGTCCGATACCGTGGAGGTAAAAACCCCCGAAATAAAAAAATAAGAAAAAGAAGCTGTCAGTTCTCGCTATCTGCAAATTATAAGTTTAAATCCTTTGGAAAAAGTGCATGAACAGATTGCCAGTTCAGAAAAGTTTTATTGCTTGTGTATCTTTAATTAAACAATTGTATATTACCAAAACATCCTGCTCTAATTATTTCTTTAAATGATAACAGATGGCTTATATCAAAGGTTATGATTATGATATATTCATAAGCTATTCACATTTGGATAATCAAAAATCATTCAATCAGGTGCAAGGTTGGATAGAGTTATTTTGTGCGGAACTGAATCTTATCATTTCACAAAGGCTCGGCATGCCTGATGTTATTAAAATCTGGTGGGACAATAAGAAACTGGACGGTAGTATCCTGTTCAACGATTCTATTGCTGAAGGCATTAACAGATCGGCCATACTTATATGCCTCACTTCACCTGCATATTTAAAGTCTGCATATTGTCAGAAAGAATTGGAGTTGTTCTATAAAAAGGTACAGCATGAATCCATTGGTTTAAAGGTTGGTGACCGCTCCCGTATCATAAATGTACTTTTAAACAATATCTCACATACCCAATGGCCTGAGCAATTCAATGGCGCAACCGGTTTTCCCTTCTATGATGCTAAGGATAAAGATGATTTAGGCGATCCGCTTGATGTGGCCAATCCGCAATTTAAAAACCAGCTCAAAGATTTAAGGAATGCGCTGGTAAAGCTGATTGATGACTTGCTTAAAGAAGCACCGGATAACAACGCACCCGGTCTGTTGAAAGAAGAAAAATTCAGCATTTTTTTTGGCGATGTGGCAGACAGTCTGCGCACTACAAGAAAGCGTACCATTACCGAACTGGAGAAAAAAGGGTTCAGCATAGTATACGATCTCCCGCCCCCTTTTGAAACGGTTGCTCATCAGAAAGCAGTTACCGGGCAATTCGAGCGCATCAATCTGGCGGTGCATTTACTTGACCAGTATCCTGGTAGGGAAATTGAAGACGGTGAAGGAATCTCATATCCGCAAAGGCAGGTAGAAGTAGGATTTGAGTCGGATAAGCCGCAGGTAGTATGGTTGCCTTTAGAAACAAATATAGAGGCGATAGAAGAAGAACCTTATAAAAATTTTATTCAATATCTTGAAAAGGGCAAATCATCTTCCAAAAGCATTAAATATATCCGTGGCACAAAAAGTACATTGACGAATGACATTTCAGATATAGTGGAGCAATTAAAAATGCAGCAGAAACCCCAGCCTTCAAAAGGTAAAATGTCTGTATTGCTGGATGCACACCTGGAAGATGCAAAATATGCCTGGGAACTTGGCATGAGCCTGACCGAGAACCAGATCAGGCCGGTGCTGATTGATCCCCAGGAAGACAACCCTCTTGACAACAGCACTATGTTAGGAGACCGTATCAGCCAGGTAAATAAACTGGTGTTTTTTTATGGAAAAGTTGACTGGACATGGGTGCAGCGAAGAGTGAACGCCGCGATGAAATTTATTTTTAACAACCAATGTGCTGCCGACGAATTTTTTATTTTTATGGTTCCTCCCCATAAAGAATTGACCAATATATCATTCGAACGCAGGTTCATTAAGGTAAATGTGATAGATAACAGCAACACCGCTCAACTGGATAAAATTGCTTTAGAGCAATTTTTCAAAACCATAAAAAGTGTATCATGATGATACAGACAAAAACTAATCCCTTTGTTGGCCTCCGTTCCTTTGACAGCAATGAAGATTACCTGTTTTTCGGAAGGGAAAACCAGACTTTGGAACTCCTCCAGCGTTTGCACCATTATAAGTTTGTAGCGGTCATCGGCAGCTCGGGAAGCGGTAAATCATCACTGATAAAAGCCGGCTTGATTCCGGCACTGGAAGCCGGCTACCTGGTCAATGACAAAGACCGATGGCTTATTGCCACTGTTAAACCGGGGCTCGACCCGCTGCACAACCTGGTAACAGGCATTCTCGATAAAAGTACCGGTATCAGCGACCATTCAAAAATTACGGAAGTAGTTAAAAATATAAAAGAAGAAGGGATTGATGCGCTGCTTGATGTTATAAAACCAATATTGGAAGATAAGGTGAATTTTTTTTTGCTGGTTGATCAGTTCGAAGAAATCTTCCGCTTTTCAGTGGATCAAAAAGACGTCAACAGCAAAGATGAAGCCACGGACTTTGTCAATATGCTGCTTGGGCTTGCTGAACAAAATGATTTGCCCGTTTATGTAGTGATCACGATGCGTTCGGATTTTATCGGAGATTGCACGCAATTTTTCGGTTTGCCGGAGGCATTAAACCAGAGCCAGTACCTGGTACCAAGATTGAAGCGTACCCAGTTGGAAACCGCCATCCAGGGGCCGGTAGGATTATACAATGTAAAGATCAGTCCGGGCTTAACTGCAAGGTTGTTGAATGATTCGCTGCTGGTAAAAGATGAGCTGCCTTTATTAGAGCATGCCCTTATGCGCACATGGGACTATGAAATGCAGGTATCGAAAAATGGCGAGCTGGGTATTGACGATTATGAAACAATCGGAGGCATAGAAAAAGCATTATCCAATCATGCTGACGAGGCACTGGTTGGAATGTCGGAAAGCGAGTTGCTTTTAACAAAGAAGATGTTCCAGGCCCTTACTACCATTGATGACAACGGAAGAAAAGTAAGGAGACCGGTACACTTAGGCGAACTGGAAGCCATAACCAATAACGGAATAGAACAGCTCCTTTTACTCATAAACCGGTTTATTCAGGGCAACAGGTCTTTCCTGGTTATCAATAAGTCAGGAAATGAAAAAAACTGGCTGATAGACATTTCTCATGAAAGCCTGATCAGGCAATGGAATGCCTTAAACGGATGGGTAGATGAAGAATCGGAATCCCGTAGAATATATATGAGATTGACCGAGTCGGTTAATCT
>CAXSIE010000386.1:0-5530 GCA_964237295.1 uncultured Flavihumibacter sp.
GTCTTTTAGAGACCTGAGAATATCGGCAGGATTGACCACGATGCATTCAATACCCAGGGATGTCAATTGTCTTTGAATCCAGAACCAAATTTACCAGCTTCGTGCGCAGCTTTATAATGAGCATTAGGATAGTTCATTTTTAAGTAGTCGGCCATGATAGTTGGATTTGACTTCTAATGAACATTTTTCATGAACATTTTACCTAAATGCATTCCTAAACTCCAACTATCTTTATGAACATCCATACCCACGTAAATGGTTTGTCCTGCGAAATTTGCTGTGTTTTTATGCATAGCTGTTGAGGTTTTAATATTAAAATTAAAAGTTATTGTAGCGATTTAATCTGTCTACTTTTTTTAACTGCCTCAATAGTTTTAAGGTTACGTGGAGACTTGCCAATAGTAGGGCCGACGAATGAACAATGGGCTATATTTTAGCGGGAGCATATGTTCCAGCAGGTGATTATATATGTGGCTTCTGGTAGTTATCTTCAACGGAAGATTTTTAAATCAGCAGTAGTTATGGGCGGACGGATATCAATGCCCCACCTGCCTAAAACCGTCAACGTTGCCTGTAATAATATCAATTCGCCATGAGTGACATTCAAGGAAACAATTACACAAGACATCATTTTAATGCTTACTTGGGACACTATCTTAGTTTTGGCAACTGTTTGCATAATTATAAGCTTGCATTCAAAGCTTTAATTGACAATGTTCATGAGTCAGGAGATCATATTGATCATTTATCGTATCCTATTCTTTTTATTCTGAAAACGGGTATTTCAGCTTCAGCAATTTACCTGCAGGTAAATATGTAGTAAGTTTTTCCTCTTCCGGATACGCCACCGCAACAGTTCCTGTAACCGTACCACAGCTACAAAATTTGGAAATTCAGTTGAAAGAAAGAATTGTCGGATTGAAAGAAGTAAGTGTTGTGGCCAGATCAAAAACATTAGGCTCCTCGTCTGTAATTGATAAATCTGCAATTATTCATACCCAGCCAACGTGTCTTGCAGACGTACTGCAACTGGTGCCCGCACAATTGGCAATCAATCCCGACCTCGGAAGTGCACAACAGGTAAGCCTGCGCCAGATACCTTCTACAACGGATGCATCAAGGGCCAGTGCATTGGGAACTCAGATCGATCCGACAACAGGGATGCCGATGCCCCGGAGTGCCTAACCTTGAACGGGTTTATTTCACCGGTGGTTTCGACTGGCTGGTGTCTGTGTTCGGAGGATCGGTTATTATTTCAGGTCGGCGGTAATGGTTCAAACGCCTATTCCCGGATCATCGCTTGCTCCCGTAATTATAGTTCCCAACCGGGGCAACGCAAACGAGCCCGGCGTTGATGTAGATTGTGAATATGAACGGGCTAAACTTTCAGCAAAGAAGTTTACCGGTAATCTTGCAATTAAATTAGTCAATTTGAATGCTGCTCATCCAAGTACAGTAGAGATCAGGATAATGCTTACAAAAATAAATCAATACAAAAAGCACTGGCAGCAGGCTCAATAAAAAATGAGGAACTAACTATAATTTTAAATCTTAGCAAAAGCTTTGGCCGGTATGATTTTACCATCCGCGTATCGGGCTCCGGTAATTTAGAAAGGCGTTATGCCGGTCGCGTTGAAACAGGAAAAGAAGGTTTTACTGACCCTTTAATGGGTAAAGCTGTAATTCCTGACAGCTGATACGTTATAGTATAGATAATTTAGTACTGGTTTTAAGTTAAGTAGGAAACCATGTACGAGTTGGAAGTGTTATTTATTAACACAGGGAACAGCCAAAGGAAGGAAACGCAGAGAACACAGAGGCTAACTTCTGTGTTCTCTGCGTTTCCTTCCTCTGGCTGTTGTTTGCGTTAAAAGAAGTATATAAGAATCTTCGTACATTAAAACAAAATATATGCAACTCAGATGCAAATCCGTTATCTTTAGCCCATGAAGATACTTTCCTCCCTTCTTTCATTCTCTTACAACCAACAGAAGGTATTTCATTATCCTGCAATTAGTTGCGACAAAAATGAAGCATTGCTGATCTCCGGGAAATCAGGTTGTGGAAAAACAACGCTGCTGCATATACTTGGCGGCCTTATCCGTAATTATAAAGGTGATGTTACTATCAATGACACGGAAATCAATACCTTAAACAACAAACAGCTTGACCAGTTCAGAGGGCGACAGCTGGGTATTATTTTTCAACGTCATTACTTTATCAATTCACTTAATGTAGAGGATAATATAGTGTTTGCGTCTTATCTGGCTTCAAAGAAAAAAAACCGGGAAAAAGCTCTTATGCTTGCGGATGCATTGGGCATAGAAGCTTTGCTTCATAAGATGCCCGTCCGGTTAAGCCAGGGCGAGCAGCAACGTGTTTCCATTGCCAGGGCTTTGATGAATGATGTAAGCGTCGTTTTAGCGGATGAACCTACCAGCAGTCTTGATGATGATAATGCATTGGCTGTTGCTTCACTGCTTCAACAGCAGGTGGCCCGTGCAGGAGCTGCTCTTGTCATTGTAACACACGATGAAAGATTAAAAAAAATCATTCCAAACAGTATTTCATTACAATGATAGGTAAGCTTATTTTCAGAAACCTGCTTTACAAGCCGCTCTCAACAATCCTGAGTATCATATTATTAATGCTCGGTGTTGGCATAATATCCTTGCTTCTGGTAATGGAGGAACAGGCAAAACAAAAATTCAACAATGATCTTAAAAATATAGATATTGTTGCAGGCGCAAAAGGGAGTCCTTTGCAATTGGTACTCTCCGCCGTATACCAGATGGATGCGCCCACAGGTAACATCAAAAAATCTGACCTGACAATTTTAACTTCCAATCCCTTTGTAGAACAGGTGATACCGCTGGCTTATGGTGATAGCTATAGAAGTTATAGAATAGTAGGCACCGATAGTAATTACATTAAAAAATATAACGCAGTTTTTCAATCCGGAAGGCTTTTTTCCAAAACCATGGAGGTGGTTCTGGGCAGCAACGTGGCCGCTAAAACGCAAACCGGCCTTGATAAAAATATTTATGGCACGCATGGTTTAAGCGGAAATGGCCATGCGCACAAAGAGTTTGCCTATCATGTAACCGGTATCCTGAAACCAACCAATACAGTGCTGGATAACCTCATACTTACGCCTGTTGAAAGTGTCTGGAAGATACACGAGCACCATCATGATGATGGCGATAAAGATCATGATGAAGACACGTCTCAGAAGCCGGAACAGGAGATTACCGCCGCTTTAATCAAACTCCGGTCCCCATTAGGAATGATGATACTTCCCCGCACTATAAACAAAGATTCCGATATGCAGGCAGCTTCTCCGGCAATAGAAATAAACCGGCTGTTTAATTTAATGGGTATCGGGATCAATACCTTACAAGGTATTGCTTATGCAATTATGTTCATCTCCGGTATAAGTGTTTTTATATCATTGTACACCCGGTTGAAGGAACGAAAGTATGAAATTGCATTGATGCGTACCATGGGCAGTAGCAGAACCTTATTGTTTACGGTAATAATTGCGGAAGGATTAGCACTTTGTGTGATCGGCTTTCTTTCAGGTATCGTAATTAGCAGGGTTGGTTTATTGGCTATCAATGCTTATTCAACGGAAAATTATCATTTATCTTTAACGAATCTGTCGTTAGTTACCGGAGAACTATATTTATGCCTGGTCACCATGCTCATTGGTTTTATAGCGGCTGCAATACCTGCAATCAAAGCTTCAAAAATAAATATCTCTAAAACTCTTACCAATGACTACAATTAAACCTGTGCTGCTTTTCACAGTATTTCTTGCTCTTTCTGCATTCGCACAACAGGTTATGCAGACCGATTGGGACCAGCTGCAGAACATTGAATTTGCGCCGACTTATGTTGCTGAATTGAAGACGAATATGATGTTCCCGAAGTTTCCCAAAAGCATTAAAGATATGCAGGGAAAAATGGTACAAATAGAAGGTTATGTAATCCCTTTTGACCCATCCGGTAAGCAGGTTGCACTATCCGCAAATCCTTATGCCTCGTGTTACTTTTGTGGCAAGGCAGGTCCTGCTTCAGTAATGACAGTAAACCTAAGTGCAAAAAAAACTTACCGTACGGATGCTTACAAGAAATTTAAAGGCATTTTGCGTTTAAATGATCATGATATTAACAACTTTTATTACATACTTGAAAATGCGGAACAAGTAAAATGATATTGTTGGTGTTCGTATAAGGAATGATGTAAAGGATATCTTTCTTTACAAAAACTTAACACTAGATTTTATGATACTCAATCCAAACATCCGGAGTATTGAAACAGCGGTTATATAAAAATTTTAAATTAATTATGCAACTACGTTGCAAATGTGTTAAGTTTGCATATATGCTGCAAAAAATCATTGCGAGGTATAATGGTATTCTGGACAAATTAAGCATAGCTGCATCATTGTTATGCGCTATTCATTGTGTATTACTACCCCTGGTATTCACAACGCTGCCTTTTTTAGGAATTGAATTGATGAAAAACATTTTTCTTGAGCTGGTTACGGTAGCCATTTCATTGATGATAGGAGGCTGGGCTATATGGAAAGGTTATAAAAATCATCACAGAAACTTACTGATATTGATTCTTTTTATTGTTGGTATCACATTAATGGTAACTGGTAATTTTGTTAATGAGAAAGGCAACGAAATGTTTTTAAAATTTTCGGGAGCAGCATTGCTTGTTACTGCCCACGTATATAACTGGCAAAAATGTAAACATTGTGAAGTAGCTAATATTTAATATGGCTGCATAAGATAAAACTTAATAAGACAAGGGTGTTGATCCTTATAACTCGCAGTTTCGGTTTTAAGCCTGGCTATTGTAGCCGGGCTTTTATGAAATAACTGCAAGTACATTTCTTCCTTGCTGCGATCCTTGCTTATTCAGATCAATACTGCTCGTCTAACCAAATGTTGACATTCTTGATCATCCGATAGGTTGAAAAACGGGATTTGATACTATCATTTCTTTGCATTCTTCCAAAGTAAGAGCATCTGTTACTAATTCCCATTGTCCGGTATGCCGATAATAAGAAAAATCAAACTGATTTTTACCGGCATATTTTAATCTCACAAACTTCACTTCAAATCCATGATTTAAATGGTTATGATCTCCGGGTGCAAATTTTTCGCACAGATAAAAATAATTATGATACCACTTTGAATATATATCCACAAGATAATTGTATTGCTTATTTGGATTTTTAGAAATGTATTTTATTTTAAAATCTTCTATTAACGGATTGAAATAAGCTTCAATCTCTTTCTTTTCCGGTTCTGAAAGTTTTGCCTTTAAATTTTTGCTCGCTGAATGTACCCGGTATCTTTTAATGCTTTTCATAGGTATTTATATTAAGATCTCAACCATTAAGAAGCAAGTTAATGTAAGTTGTTTAATTATTCAGTCCATGAAGTAACCTGTATATTTTTCTTTTGCGCTTCGTTGAAATGTTCCGGTCTGCAGGTTGCTCAACTTCCATGG
>CAXSIE010000387.1:0-5523 GCA_964237295.1 uncultured Flavihumibacter sp.
ATGAAATGACATGTGCAGCAGCATAATTGTTATCAACAGCCGTATGAGGTATGTCCCAATCATATTCCAGCGACAACCATTTATAATTTAAGTTGAGTCCGGTAAATGCGCTGGAATTGGCTTCGATACGACGTTTATTCAACATCTGGTCATTGGAAAGATGGGTAAACATAAAAGTGGTACGCGATAACCCTGAAATGGATTTAATGTTATTGGTCTTTTCGAATACCTTAATGTAATTTGTGTCTGATTGTATTTGAGCTGTGGCATGCTCTATAAAACATACAAATGCCAGCATCATGAAGACGATAAATTTTCTCCGGAACTTTACAGGCAAATTGTTATCTTTTGGTGATGTGTTGAATAATCTTATTAACAACATTGGCTTCGTTGCCATCATAATGATGGCCGCCGGCAAGTTTCTCAACGGAGATGTTTTTTCCGGTTAAATCACCCGCTTTAAAATCATTTTCCCCTTCACCAAACAGTATCACCACGGGTTTGTCAGTAATTTTATTAATGGCAGCCGACACACTTTGTCCACCGCCTTTGCTGCCCAGCATTACCATCAAATGGATCTCAAAATCGGTGGTAGGAGAAGGTGATAACAGCGTAATGTTCTCTGTTTGCGCAGCCATATCTTTGGGAAGCAGGTTGTATGCAAAGGGCATTACGTCGGCGCCGAACGAATACCCTACCAGCAAAAAATGTTTACGGTTCCATTGCTTTTGATAATTTTTTACCAGGGCCGTAATGGCGGCTGCAATTTGTTCCGGTGTCTTCTTTTTCCAAAAAAATTTATTGGTGTTTAATGAAACAACCGGATATCCCTTCGAAGCCAGTTGACTTGTTAATGCCTGAGAAAATTTGTTCCAGCCGCCGTCTCCTGTAAGATACAAAACAAGTGGTGCACCCGGATCCGATACGGACGTAACAACATTGACGGGCAATGTACTTATATCAACCTGAGCAACACCGAATATAGTACTTAGACAGGTGATTATAGTCACATACAATGTTTTCAAAACTTACTTATTTAGGTGCCGGAATTGGAATTAAGCGGACGCATTACTTTAGATAAGGCCGCAGGTAATTGGATCAGGTCAAAGTCGTTTTCATATACCAGATATTTATTCAACCATTGCGTGGCATACTTTTCTTTAAAATCGCGCAGGCCCTGGTAATGCTGAAATCGCTTTATTTTTTCATAAGCGAATTTAACAACTCTTTCAGCGGTACTGTCTGGCTGGTCTATTCCAGACATAGGAACCATTCCCAGATTTAACCATTGAAGGCCCTGGTGTTTACCATAATCTATCAGGGCAATTATCAATGCATCCATACAACCTCCGGGAGCATCGGCTGTTTTACGGATCAGGTCGTAAGTGCATTCATCAGGGGCATAATCGGGAATGATATTTAAAAAAGCCACTACTTTTTTTTCGCTATCCCTGATAGCAATAACATGGTGTTTTTTTAACTCTTTTATTTCAAAGCTACCCTGAGAAAAAACCGCTTCCTTTTTATCGTAAGTTAATAACCATTCATCTGATACCGCTTTAAGCTCACCAATAAGTTCATCGTTCAACGGTGCCTGATATAATGCTGTGGCATAGCCTTTCTTAGTAAGACTGTTAAGCGCATTGCGCAATGATTTTTTATCTTTTCCTTCCAGGGTAAACTGTTTAATATCCATTACAGCTTCCTGACCGATCAGCAAACTTTTCTTTTGTAAATTTTCAAAATAATACATGCTGTCTTCATCTACGCGGTAAAATGCCAGTTTAAGTCCCATTCTCCTGCATTGCTTGTCAAATTCCTGTAGTACCTCAATCTTATATTCTTCCGCGCAAACCGGTTCTTCCAGAACAACTGCGAAGCCATTGGCGATACGGTAAGAAATAAAGCCTTCATATGCCTCTGAGATAAATATCAGCTTATCGTTATACAGTTTATAATAATCCACGGAGGAGGAACCATATTGGGTTAACAGCGCTTCGGCCTCTCCCAGGTTCGTATCTTTTTTATGGCCTGCATAATGAATGTAAGGCCTTATAAACGTGTAAAAGAAAAATACCCAGGTACAGACACTTAGCACATTAACGCAGGAAAGAAATTCACGTCCGAATCTTGTTATGGGGAACAATTCCGAATTTTCCAGCAGGAAGAAGCTTTTGATAGAGTAAGCAATTGATTGTTTCCAGGTGAAATCAATTCCAAAATGTTTTACATCTATAAAATAAAACCCGATGGTTTCAAATAACACCACTCCCAGGAATACAGTAACAGCCGTAATGATACCTATATTCAACAGTTTTGGATTATTCTTTAAACGGTATTGTTTATAAGTAGCCAGCAACACTATCACCACAAAAAAAGCAATACTTGCTTCCTCCCAGTCAAGCGCTTTTGTAAGATGCGTAATGCAAGATAAAAGAGAAACAACCAATGCGATGAGCCATGCATTGCGAAGGCCCCTTATAAGGAATGCCGCAGTAACCACCAGCAACAGGCCCATCAACAATACCAGTAAGTTGGAAGCATGAATAGTGTCCATGGGAACATACTGCCTTAATAAACGAACGCGTTCCCTGATAGGCGGTGTAACTGCGGAAAGGATGTTTACCACTCCCAATAAAAAAATCAGCACGGCCGGAGCCAGGCGAAAAAAAATACTTTTACCCTTGGCCGCGAACGCGAGTAAACCTGCAACCAGTGGCAACCAGAATTCAAAGATGCGGTATAAAAGGGTTATTTCCACGGCCTGCGCTTCCGTATATCCATAAAGTGTAAGAATATATACAAGTGACACTTCCACCGCGCCGAGCCCTCTCAGGAATGGCGAGGTGGCCAATAGAACCACAGAAACGATATACCCTGTGCAGGCAGCACTTAATGATGGCTGTACACCCACTGCAAGCATTGCAATGAATAAATGGAATATACCTGACACCTCATTACCGATAGAAAATAATGTTGTGATAGAAAACCCTGTTTTCGAAAAATTAAAGTCAAATATTTCGGCCAATCTTTTTTCCATAGATGGAAAAAACCTCACCATCAGGGAATAGATCAAACCTTTGGTTCTGATAGAATAAATAATATAAACAACGGCTGATAATAACAGCGCAAGGATGATAATACCTGTTGTGGCATGTTCAACATGACGTGTCTGGAAAATAGTATAAATAATAACCGGCACACCCACGATAAATAATGACAGCATTCCTGTAAATGCATAAATACCGGATGCCTGGTGAACCGCCTGTTTGTGAACGGCCGATGCCCGTAAACTGTTTGGCATGTAAGCAAGGGCGGTAATACCGCCTGCCGGTAAAAAAACGCTTAGAAAATTTCGTTTAAGATACAGTTCAATAGCAAGCTTCCAGGATAATTTAGATTGAACGGTAGCAAAACTGTATACATACATTCCGGATTGACACAGGATGTAAATACCGGTAACGATCACTCCCAAAACAATATAGTGCCAGTTGGATTGTTTAAGGGCGGGAACAATAGATCGCAGCTCTTCCCGCTCCTTGCGAAAGAAATATATTGCCACCAAAATAAAAAGTACGGCTATTACTTCTTTTAAATGGAGCTTCTTTAAAAACTCCATTATTTTTTTTAGATTTTTATCAGGCATAAGGGTCGTAATATCAGCTTTTACCAAACACAAATCTACTATCTAGCCGGCTTTGTGTTATCTAAACTTTATTAAACAGATGTTAAGGGCAGTGTTTAACACAATAATTTTATGTATGATAAAAAAGGAAACGGCCTGGCGAAGCAGTGGAGTTTCGCCAGGCCGTTCCAGGTATTTAGTTAAACTTTTGGCTCCCAACCAGGCTGGTATGTTCGTCCCCAAAGGGCCATCGCGTCTTTATCACCGGTAATATGGCCATTACTTTGATCAATGTTTATGGTATGGCCAACCCTCTGAGCAATATTTCCTAACTGCATCATAAGGGTGCTTTTAAAACCGATGGCTACATCAGCATTAGGAACTTTAGACAACCGGATGCTATTGAGGAAATTAGCTATATGAATTCCATCAAGGCTTTCAGCCGGACTGGAAGTGTTCCTTCCGTCAACAACAACGTCTGATTTTATGTCCTTCAATATTTTTCCTTTATCGTCGGAAATAGTATATCCGTCATGGCCTGTCAGAAGGCTGCCCTTTTCTCCATAAAATAAAATGCCCCTGTCCCTGCCTTCCACTTTTGACTGGTTACAGCTGCGGCCCTCCCAGATAACGGTGGCTTCCGGAAAATCAAAAGTAATCAGCTGGGTGTCGGGTGTTTGCCAGTCGTCTTTAAAAAAATACCTGCCACCTGTTGAATTAACCCTTAAAGGATAATCCATCCCTAAACCCCAGCGCGCCACATCAATTTCGTGTGTTCCGTTGTTCAGCGCCTCCCCTGTTCCCCAGTGCCAGAACCAATGCCAGTTATAATGGATGAGGTTATCCTGGTAAGGCTTTCTCGGTGCGGGTCCCTGCCATAGTTCATAATCCAATCCGGCCGGGATAGCAGCCGGTTTCCCTACTCCGATAGACTGCCGGGAATTGGTGTACCAGCATTTTGCCAGGTGAACCTTGCCTATAACGCCGGATTTTAATTGTTCAATGCCCTCGGTAAGCAAGGTCCATGACCTTCTCTGGGCACCCATCTGTACCACCCGTTTGTATTTCCTTGCTGCAAGTATTGCCAGCTCTCCCTCATGTGGGTTATGCGCCAACGGCTTTTCAACATATACATGTTTTCCGGCGGCACAACATAAAATAGTTGCCGGTGCATGCCAATGATCAGGAGTTGCTATATATGTGGCATCTACGTTTTTATCGAGCAACACCTTACGAAAATCGTTTTCGCCTTTAGGTGCTTCCTTTCCTGCTTTTACAACCGAACTGATACCTTTTTCCCTGGCTTTCTGGTCCACGTCGCAAATGTAGATTACCTCGGTGTTCTCTTGTTTGGCAAAGGTGGCGGCCATGCCTGAACCCCGTCCATTCGCACCAATAACAGCAACGCGGATACGGTCATTGGCGCCCATGATATTTGTATAACTTTTCGAACTGAATCCAACCCCGATCCCGCCGAGCGCTACGGCAGCCGATCCTGCTGAAATTTTTTTAAGAAAATTTCTTCTTGAGTTTTTCATCGTTGATTTTTTAAAATATTAAAGTTCTTTAATTTTTATATCCCGGTATGAAACCTGGTCGCCATGTGCCTGTAATAAAATGGGGGAACTGACTGCTTCTGCAAAACCTTTGGTAGTTTTAAATTTGCTATCAGCAATTCCTTTTTTGAAAGCCTCACTTCCACGGTCGAACTCCAGCGTTTTATCTCCATTAAGATAATAGTCTACATGATTGCCTTTTGACACAACGCGTACCGTGTTCCATTGTCCTGCGGGTTTGTATTTTTTGTCTGCTTTCGCAGGAATGATATCATACAAAGAGGCGGTTTTCCTGTTGCCGTTTACGCCAAGCTTGGCATCGGGGTGTTTGCTGTCGTCAAT
>CAXSIE010000388.1:0-5523 GCA_964237295.1 uncultured Flavihumibacter sp.
TGTGACTGTCTTAAATTCCTTTCATTCTCTTCCAGTTGAAGTTGCAATGATGATTCCTGCGCTTTCAATTTTTCACCATGAATCCTTAGCTGGTCACGGTCTTTTTCAGCTTCTTCTACCTGGAGGTTCAGGATGTTCCAGGGATTCATTTCTATTGCCCATCCGAGGGTTCCCTGTGCAATTGATTCAGAAAAATACCTCATACCTCTCCAGAATTTCGGATTGGTTAGTATCATTAATAATACTATTGCCACAGCTATTCCAATAACCAGTTGAATGGTGCCCCATACTAATGATAACAGGAACGGAAGTACGAACATATAAAAAAGCACCAGCAGACCACCCAGGATAATTACCGTCATTAAGGTACCCCAGGTTTTTTTCGCATCCCATTTCGGAACTTCAAAATTTGTTTTTATTAATTGGTTTGCCATTTTAGTTTGTTTGTTTTATTAAAAATATCAGCGCTTAAAAATATTGTTCAATTTTTTGAAGTTCTGCTTCAATTTCTTTCATCTTGTTTTCGCCGGCTCTTATAAAAGCTTCTTTATTGGAATTAAGCTGATCTTTACTATGTGTTATATCCTGCGAGACTTTCTTAATTTCCTGGCTAAGCGTTGTAATCCTTTCATTAAGCTCCTGTAACTCACCGGCTTTTTTCTGAAGCAGCAATTCGTTTTGCTCCACTTCCTTTTTATATTGCTGCGCATAAGCATCTGAGAAACCTTTCAAATCACTGTCAATTATATTAATGTACTGATGCCCGGTAGATACCAGTCTTTCTTTTGTAAGGCCTGTTCTTTTTAAAACATTAAAAGCAGTCTTATACCGGGTGGCCTCATCTGAAATTGCTTCTACATCAATTTTACTATCAATAAATTCCTTAAAATCCGTTCCCTGGAACAAAGCGTTCTTGGCATTGGCTTCTTCTACCAGGTCTTCAAAATACTTTTGATAATCAGCCGTTGCTACAGATTTTGGTGTGCCTGAAATAGACGGAGCAGACGAAACCTTGTCACCTGATATGGTTTGTGTTTTCTCTTTTACGGCATTGTTGCTTTCACCGGTGGGCAACTTTATTTCTTTTGATCCGGGTTTTGTTTCTTCTTCCTTAAATTCAAAAAAAGGACTCATTATATTTTTTAGAAAACTCATGATAGTTTTTTTTAAAATTAAGTAAAATCCGGCTACTTGCACGCCATAGCTTGGCAAAGGAAGTTAAGCAGCTACAACGCAGCTTTAATTTCTGCAATCGTATCTGCGAAGGCCTTGGTTGTTTTAACATCTTTTCGCCAGGCCAGGTCTCTTTCTATCAGGTCAATCTCTTTTTTTATAGTGGCAATCGAATGACTGTCTTCTTCACTCAGAATATAAACGGTATCCGAAATTGCCACCGCCGTTTCTATATCATGTGAAACAATGATAAGCGTTTTTAATTCGTCGGAAAGAGAAACCTGCAATAAAAGATTCACCACCCTGTCAAGCACAACAACGTCCAGTCCTGAGAACGGTTCATCCAGCAACAGAAAATCCGATCCTTTCAATAATTGCTGTATGATACTTGCACGCTGCCTTTGTCCGCCGGACAATTGCTGGGGGTAATAACCTGCAATGGCCTTCAGGCTAAAATCTTCCAGATATTTATCAACCGTTTCTTTTTCAGTTCCTTTAAGCGCCTTGTTTTGTTTTGCAGCAAGCATCAGCGATGTATGAATGGTTCTCCATTCAAAAAGGTAATAGTTCTGAAAGATAACACCCATATCGCCGGCCTTAATGGTACGGTTGTTATTGATGGTTATTTTACCGGAAGTGGGTTGTTGCAATCCGGATAGGATTTTAAATAACTGTGTTTTACCGATTCCGCTTCTTCCGATCAGTGAAACTACCTGTCCCTGTTTATAGCCGGGACGAATAATATCTTTTATGCAGAAGTTAATATCCCTGAGAATAATCCTGTTGCCAAACGATAATTGAATATTCTCCGCTTTCAGGATCACTTCAGCCTTTGTATGAATGGTCATAATTAAATCAATTTAGTATAGGGGAAAAACCACTTTCTCAGGCCCCCCAGTAAATAATCAAATCCAAGTCCGATTATAAAAATTACCAATTGTAAAGCCAGCACCGTCGTAAGGTCAGCGTATTTATTATACTTAATAATTAATACCCCAATACCACCTTCACTCATGGCATACCCTTCAGCAAGTGTGATCATGAGCCAGGAGATCGCGAAATTTTGCCGGAGTATCTCAAAAACCTGGTCTGCCTTACCTATAATAATCACTTCAAATATAGTTTGCCAGGAAGAATAGCCTAATGTTTTACACAATTCATATTGTTGTTTGTCTATGTTCAGTATTACACCCAGAAAAGAAGTTACAAAAAATGGCACCATGCCAAACATCAGCAAAGACAGTTTAAGCTGGCTACCATCTTTTGTTAATAATGTAAAAATAAAGATCAAACCGGTCAGCGTCAGGTACCTGGCTTTTACAATAAACAAAGCAATGGTTTTAAAAAACGGGATAACGGATAAATAGCAAAAGAGGAGTGTTATTAAAATCGAATAGAACAATGCCTCGAATGTCAGCATAATGCTGGTAAGCACATTATCCAGGAGTAGCCTTGTTGTAAGCAGTCCGAAGAATGCTTTGGCCACGGTTAACGGTTGAGGTATTAATCCGTTTGAACTAAAGTGCCACAGCAACAGCGCCAGCACTAACTGTCCGGCAACCATGATGGCCAGTACCTGTTTGCTGATTTTTGCAAAAGGAACGAATATATTTTTCACGTTGATGTTTTAAGGGTTAATTTTTAATGATTAATTGTTAATGATTAATTGTTAACGGTAAGTGGGTTCTTTTCAATGATTATCAATTAAGTTATTCACTGCTTAAAGCCAGCTATCCGTTAATAATTAATCATTGAACATTAATCATTAAATTTTTTATTCGCCAAGCACAATTTCCACACGCCTGTTTTTGATCCTGCCGGCTTCGGTACTGTTATCGGCAATCGGCTTACCTGAGCCATATCCTTTGGCTTCCAGACGGGCTACTGTTAACCCTTTCTTTACCAGATAATTTTTTACCGACTGAGCCCTCTTATCGGAAAGCGGAATGTTTACATCATCCGAACCACTATTGTCGGTATGGCCGTATACACCTAACTTCAGACCCTCCGCAACAACGGCAGACTCAAAGATATCATCCAGCACCTTGTAAGAAGAAGGCTGTATAACGTCTGAACCTTTTCCAAACTCGATGCTGTAAGATTTTGAAGAAATTTCTGTAGTGATCTCACCGGCATATTTTGTTGTTATTGCTTTACCTTCCATAAGTTCGGGATGATTGGCAATTACACTCAACAGGAACGACTTGTCAACCGCTTTTTCATAAGGCATAAAATTCGGCATCAGTGAAGGATACATTTTAACCATAAGGTTACCGAAAGTATTATAAACGGCTTTGTACCTGTCAATTTTGTCGGTACCCAGGCCAAAGGTATTCGCCATATCTGAAAGATTGAATACGGTGCTGCCACCTAAATTCACTTTCATTCCCTGGATATCTTTTTCTTCCACGCCGTTATAATACTTTAACCAGTAGGCTGCATCTTTTTCCTGGTAAACGTTTGCGCTTATTTCAGCAGCAAATTTCTTTGCTTCACTATAAGAACGAACCTGGTCTCCGGCCTGGGCCAATGCAATGATCATGTTTTCTACGTCTGTACGGTGATCATTAGCCCATTTTTTTATGGCTATGGTTTGATTCGGCATTTGCGCAGCATACTGTTTGGTATTGGCGATCGTTACCAGTCCACCTTTTTTATTGGCCACGTTCACGTCACCGGGTGTCCAGGTGGCAACACCATCAACAGCCACAACAGTATCTTTACCGGTGGTTTTACCATTCAGCACGATCTTCCTTTTCTCTGTATATCCGGTGATGTACTTATTAGAGGCATCCAGGAAGTCACTGGCAGAAATTATGTTTACAGCTTCTGCATCATAAGTAGATTCATCAGGATTCACTTTAATACCATTGTCACCGGCCCACTTGATCAGAATGTTCAGGTCGCCATCTCTTAATACACCGGCAACACATTTGCCTTTTGCATTCTGGGGATCCTGTTTCCACGACTGGGGACCCATCACCTGGTCTTCACCATATGATTTGCCATGAGTAACCGGGATGATGACAGGCTGGTATTCTACGCCTAATGGCTCCAGTTCCTTTGAAAGCGAAGTCATGAAAGCGGGCATACCATCACCCATGAACGTTACCAATACTGCCTGTGAACTTGAATTGCTTTTATAGTCATTAGCAAATTTCACCAGGTCGGCCATTTGTTTGTTACAATCATCCTGGCGTGTATAGGTTACATCCAGTTTAGCATTATCAAAAAGAGATCCTTTTGTGGTTCTTACTCCACCGTTTGCGTACATTCCGGAGAACTGGCTATTCCATGCCATGCGTTCCCAGTTAATGGAAGTGCCACCGTTTACAGCCGTAGATTTAGAAGGTAAGGGCAACTGAACGGCATTGCTTTGAAGTGATGCATCAGGCGCATCCGGAAGGGCTACCTTGCCTACCTCCATAGCACTGACAACATCTTTGGGACGGTTTTGATACCATTTTACCCCCAGCACCACGGCAATAACTATTGCTGCTATGATGAAAAATTTACCTGCGGGTTTTACTTTAACTGACATTTTGATTATATTTTAAGACTTAAAAAAATATTTGATTATAGATTGATAGAACCAGGCAATTAAAAGAATTAGAACCTTTGAGTAATACGCTTTAATGCCGGCACTAATGTACTGACTTTAAACCAGATCATATATACCCACAATCTGGTAAAGCCGGCTTATAATTGAAAACAATAAAGGAACTTTTTAAAGAATAGTATATGCCCATTTTTTCTCCAGGCGCCATATTCCTTTTGGACCATACTCCGGGAAACGGCAATTCAAATCCATTCGTTTCGTCCGGTAGCTTCCGATGAGGGGAACGCTGACCATGATTATTTTTGGAACCCGGAGCGTTTTGATTGTAACGAGGTATTAATAATATTACCAGGATGATTATTAAAATCATCAATACTCTCTTTTTCATTGTATAGATTGAAAAAAATATGAACTAGGATCAAACCGGTTCTGGTCTGATATGTTAAACTTACTTTGGAAAACTTACAGTTAGGAAACTGTGGGCGGTTCTACCCCTGGGAGCCAAAGGGCATAAAAAGATTCCGCATTTTTGTTCATATTACTTAGGAGGCTAACTCCTCTTTTGATTTGATCTGATAAAGATATATATGCTACGATCATTCTGATAGTACAATCAACATGAACGGTCAAATTACTTTGTTTATTGGTAAAGTACGTGTGATAGGCGGTAAAATACCGGTTTAAGTGAAAAAATAGGTGGTTAAGCGGTTTGACAGCCTTATGGAGGGTAAAAGTATTTTTTAACCACAGAGTCCTTCGTGAATTTAAAAATTCAAACCTCAACATTAGAT
>CAXSIE010000389.1:0-4223 GCA_964237295.1 uncultured Flavihumibacter sp.
GTTGTAAACCGGCGTCTGCAATGATCTTTATTTTGGGAAAAGTTATTTCCGGGAACAATGAAGTCTGCAGTTTGGTATAAACAAATGCCCCGCCCCCAAGTATTAAGACTAACAGGACCGTTAAAGGATTTTTATAAGAAACGAAAAAATTTTTCATGGAGTCTCCTTGATTATAGTCACTTTGGCTGTATCCGGTAATCCGTAATTTCCTGACAATATTATTTTGTCGGAAGCGGAAAATTTCGGACTTACTATCTCCACCATATCATTTACTGTGAGGCCTTTTCTTATATCTATCCTTACCGCAGTGGCCGTATCAATTAGTTTCATTACCCATGCATAGGTTTGCGCCTCATCAGTTAAGATGGCGGCTTTAGGTAATGAAATGCTATTATTTTTAAAACTTTTAATAAGACGAACCCTGGCAACCAGGTTTTCGGGTATCGGCGTTTTTGATAACACCCTGATTACAATTGACTGTGTTTGCGATGCCGAATCAACAGTTGGCATCATCGAAGAAACTGTGCCTTGTAATTTTTGTCCGTCAGGTAATTGTAGTTCAAGCGTTTTGTTCAAAGGCAGGTATGGCCTTAGCTCATATGGAAGGTTTAATAAAAAAACAAAACTGTTCTGGTTACTAATTACCGCCAGTTGTTCGCCGTCCTGTACATAATCTCCTGACTGATGATTAAGTTCAGTAATGTACCCCATAGTATTGGCCTGGATGTTATTCAATCCTGAAAAATGAAGTGTTGAATCCAGGATGCTTATGGAGTTGCCGATAATTTGTGATTCTTTGGTTTTTACAGAAAACAACGGCTGGCCTGCACGTACGTATTTACCGATTTGCGTGGTTACCGACTGCAGGTAACCGTTGGCATTGGACTTTACAATGCTTTTTTGAAGGAATGATGAAGTGGCATTCAGCTCAATATAATCGGCCATTGGCGATTCACTGATGGAGGTAACGGTAACAGGGGTACGAACGTCGGCAATTGTTGTTTCCTCTGGTGATGGAGGGGTTCGGCACTTAACAAGCAATAACCCGGTGAGGCAATATATCCATGTAAGTTCTTTCATGCTTTTTATCATAGCAGTTTACTTGTTCCAGTAATTTATTTGATTGATGACCTGCAAACGGCTGACTGTGTTTTGAGTAAGCAGGTTTTTTGCCGTTAAATAATTGTTTATTGCAATCACCAGGTCCGCAATCTTTGCATCCCCGGTTTCCAGAAGGCGGGAGTTTACATTTATTAAAGTTTCCGAGTATTTAATCTGGCTGTTTATCTGTTCGATCAGTTCTTCCGTTGCGGCATATTGTTGTTTAAGCTGAGCTATCTGCTGATAATACTGGCTTTTGGCAAAATCCCTGTAACCTGTTGTAGTAAGCTGGCCGATATTTAATTTTGTATGCTGTAACTTTCTTTTTCTGCCATCAAAAATGGGAACATTCAGGTTAAGCCCGAAGCTGGCGCCAAAATTTTTATATGGACTGTATGCCAGCGTACTATTATACCCCCCATCTGCATATACACTTACTTTAGGTTTATAACTTATATCAAGCAACAGCTTATCGTTCACCACATTCAGACTGTCTAATGTAAACTGGCGAAAGAATACAGAGTGTTCCGGGCCTGAAGGTTCTGTAATAACAAGTGCCGGATCTTCCAAAACCACGGAACTTGTATCATAGATGCCTGCCAGGTAATTCAATGTTGCATAATCATTTTGAAACTGTATCTGTTGTTGCCTGGCCGCCAACTGTTGTTGTTGAAGAGTAACCAGGAATGTGAGATAATCCGTTTGCCGGTATACATTTTTTTGAGTGAGCTTTTTAAGAATCGTTTCTTCATTTGACAGCAAGTGATTGATCTGCCGGGTAAAATTCAATTGCTGCAGCGTTCCAAAAGCGGTGATATACTGATCGGTAATGGTTTTTTTTAGGTCTTGTTGTGAGATAATCGAAATGTTTTCGATTCCTTGCCTTTGAATCTGAATGGACCTGAACTGGGCAACCAGGTTTTTTTTACTTGCAAAAGCCTGGTTAACACCTACAACCGCATTAAGGCCGCCTCCATTTGTGATTGCCTGCTCATAACCAAAGCCCCTGATCAATGGAGCATAGGTATTGCCACTGTTGCCCGTTACCTGCGGCTGGTAATTTGCTCTTACCAAAAGGCTATCTATTTGTGTACTGGCCGACTGATTTCGATAGTCCTTTAGCAACGGACTGTTTTCTATTGCCTTGTCAATAAAATACTGCAGGTTTTTAGCCTGGCCTTTCACTGAAGCTTGATACCGGGTTATCAAAAAAAATATTATTATCAATCTTTGCATTCTTAAAAACTTCATTACTAATATACAGCGTAAAATAAACTTATCTACCGGGACGCCGATACCGGCATATATCAGGAACAATGGGCTGTTATTTCACTTATAAGTCAGGACAGTCAACACTGTTCGTGTTAACCTACTGTAAGCACATCGTTTTGATAGGGAGCACCTAATTACATTTGAATCTACCAAAGATGCATATAGCCCGGATTGAACATTACAGACAAAATTATTTACCGATTCTGTGTTAATCTTGTAGCAACTTTTTATATTGATCATTTACAAAATGCTGGTCCTTATTCAACCTCCACTTACATTTGTACTTCCTGGATAAGCATCCGGTTCCCCAAAACACTCTATAAATGCCGTTTCATTTTGAAACGATATGAATCAGGAGAGAAACTTGAAAGATGAACGATGAAATTATTTTCAACTTATAACAGATTAAACCTTGTTGCAACAGTTTTGATTTTTGCACTTACAAGTGTTGCTTATTATTTCCTGTTAAGGTATGTTATTATCAGGCAGCTTGATGAAAATCTGGGGATCGAACAGGAAGAAATAGAAAATTTTGCAGCAAAGTATAACCGGCTTCCCGAGATCATTCCCGTTAAAGACCAAAATATAAAATTCAGTTTAAGTGAAGGCTATACCAAAAAAAGATTTATTACCACACTGGCTTATGATACCCTTGAAGAAGAAACCGGTGAATATCGTGAATTACTCTTTTCTGTTAAAATAAATGGCAATAAATGGTATTTGGCAAATGTGGGAAAATCTATGGAAGGAACAGAAAACCTGATCCAATCTATTATAATAATTACGGTAGTCACCATCCTGCTAATCCTTCTGGCTTCGCTTATGATAAACAGGATAGTACTGAACAGGCTCTGGCAACCCTTTTACAATACCTTGCAATTGCTGAAAGATTTCAAAGTTGGAAATAAAGAGTCGGTCATTCTCCCGATAAGCAAAATAGAAGAGTTTTCGCTAATGAACAATATAATTCAGCAGGCTATCAACAGAGCCGACCAGGATTACCTGTCCCTTAAGGAGTTTACAGAAAATGCCTCGCATGAGATGCAAACGCCTCTTGCCATCATTCGCTCAAAACTTGATTTGCTTATACAGGAAGAGAATTTGTCATTGGAACAGGGTGATAACATACAGGCTTTATACGAATCAATCGAAAAACTTTCCAAGCTTAATAAGTCATTGCTTTTGCTGACTAAAATAGAGAATAATCAATACACTGACGTTTCAGAAATTAACCTGCATGATAAGATTGAGGAAAAATTATTACAGTTTAACGAAATTATTACGGAGAATAACATCACAATAGTTAAGGACCTTCGCCAAAAAACGATCTCTATAAATGCCGATCTTGTTGATATATTGCTAAATAACCTGATAAGCAATTCAATTAAACACAACGTAGAAGGGGGAAGTGTTACTATTACTTTAAGCTGCTTGGGCCAACTTTTTATAAGCAATACCTCCGCGTCCAAGGCATTGAATAAAGAAAAATTGTTTACCCGGTTTTATAAGGAGGCCGAAAACAAGGATCATACAGGTTTAGGCCTTTCCATTTTGAAGCAAATTTGTATGGTATCAAAGTGTTCCATCAGCTATGATTTCAAATGGGGAATTCATTCCTTCACAGTTCAGTGGCAATGATGTTACTATATTTAGCTATCTTAAAATAAATGACTACAGAAAATAATCAGAATTGTATTCCAACTTTGAGAAACAGGCTTGCATGTTCAACAGTGGTTCTTATAACCGGATACCGTTGTTATATCAACTACGGATTGTTTATGCCTGCTATCTTGAAAGCATAATATTTCACATTACAAACTTAAAATGAATAAACACATTATTGCTCAGGG
>CAXSIE010000389.1:4278-5516 GCA_964237295.1 uncultured Flavihumibacter sp.
TTTGATAAAATAACAGCCAACGTACAGGGCTTGCTCAGGGCAAACGCATCTAAATTTTAAGTTGTGCAAGCAGCTGTTCTAAATATAGGTCATCCCAACCTGCCATCTTACGTTTTCGCTTCATGCTTGCCTTTACTGTCGTATCACTTTTGATCAGGTTCAAAGCCAGTCTGTTGATCGTTGCAAAGTTCTCTGCTGCGTTTGCCGCACGCTTACGGCTTTGATCTTCTCTGAAAGCCACATCCAACATCCAGTGCTGACGGTTTTCTATTCCCCAATGGCTGCGAATATACTCATTGAATGTCTTGGCGTCCTGCATCAAATCAGCAATATAATAACGCACTTCTTTCTGATAGCTGCCTGTTTTCTTATCTGTTCTCTCGGCTGTTATTTCTACCAGGCTTGCCAATCCTTTCCAATCTGCGCTTTTACATATCCAGTCCCTATCGCTAATTACCCGGCAGCTGCGCTTTTCAATACGACCATGTCCCAGATTGCTTTGTACGTCTGTGCTTATCTGCATACGGTCTTCATGTGCAAAGGCTTCCTGTATGTCATCCAGCAGGTGAGCCTGGTTATCCTTAACAGCCAGTATGTAATGCGCCTGATGGTCTACTATCTTTTCAGCTATCTCTTTTTGGCAGCCCATCGCATCTATGGTGATAATGCATCCTGACAAATCCAGCATCTCCAGCAGTTTAGGAATGGCTGTTATCTCATTGCTCTTGTCATCCACTTTGTAACTACCCAGCACCAGGTTGTTGGCGTCGCTCCACGCACTTACCATATGCACAATGGCATCCTTACTATCTGTGCCACTGCCACGCAACCTTTTACCATCGATGCTTACCACCTCTCCTTCACTTAATGTAGCAATGCCCTGCACCCAGCGCACAAATCTTTCCTGCATCACTTTGGGATCAATGGATGAGATAACCCGGTTAATCGTGTCATGAGAGGGAATGCCATTAGGCAACTCTATGTACTTTCTCAGCCAACTTTCCTTTTTCTCGCCATAGGCTTGTATCTCTTCCCACTCATCACAGCCGCACAGAACGGCACACAGGGTAATGAAGAAAATGTCAATGAGCTTGTGCTTTTTTGTTCGCTCTACCCTGGGATCGGGTATATCGCCAAAGTGTTCAATGAATCCATGCATCAGTTAACAAATTTTACCCAAAAATCCATTTATTTATAACAATATCCAGATTCAATCTATTTTAGATGCGTTTGCCCTG
>CAXSIE010000390.1:0-5504 GCA_964237295.1 uncultured Flavihumibacter sp.
ATGAAATGAGCAGCGCCGCCGCTTCTGCAATATTCATAAGTTGTGTATAGCGACTCAACTGTAAGCTCCTGTGAAAATAATTTTCCATTCCCGCCATAGATCTGCAGATCAATGAATGAAGGGGTGATGTTCATTCCTTTGAGGTCTTCTTTTTCATAACCATCGGGGATGGCTGACTCATCTACAATATCCTCTATATAACCATTCCGTACCAGGATGGCTTTTTGAGTAAGGATTTGTTCGCCGGTAAAAATGGTTCCATTATAAAAAGCTGTAGGCATAAATAAAATTTTCGTAATCAAAGAACGTCATACCTGATCTTTAGGCACGATCACAAAATGCTCTGCATCTTTCCAGAAAGGAAACTGCTTTCTTATATCATCAACATTTTCCTTGTTTATTGTGATCGTAAAAATATCTTCGTCATGCGATTTCTCATACGCTGTTTTTCCAAGCGGATCAACCACCATGGAATCACCGCTATAATAAATATCGTTCCCATCATTTCCAACGCGGTTAAGTCCTATAACGTAACACTGATTTTCAATAGCCCTAGCCTGGAGCAGTGTTTTCCATGCATGGTTTCTTTTCTCCGGCCAGTTGGCTACATATACAAGAATATCGTATTCAGGATGTTCGGGTTCTTTGAAGGCGTCGAAATTTGAAACCCGTTTCTTTCCTAATAGGGGTGGCACAAAAGATTGCTGACTTGCCCAAACCGGAAAACGCAGGTCGTAACATATCTGCATGTTAAGCTTGAATCCATTCACCGAAGCTATCAGTCTTTTGTTGCCCGGCGAGTAGTGCTCTTGCTCGCCTGCATAACCAAACAGGTGGCGCTTATCATAATGTCCGTACTGCCCTACCGGTAACATCCAGATCAGCCTGTTATAATAGTAACCATCTTCTTCTATGATCAGGCTTCCCGTAAGTATGATGCGGTGTTCCCTGGCTATCCGCATCATCCACTGCATCGTAGCACCTTCCATTTTTTCAGCCAGCAACTTGGGGTTCATACTGAATCCCGTACTGAACATTTCCGGTAAAATCACCATCTCTGTTTTTTCTTTAATAGCGTTGATCTTCTCTTCAAACATTTTAAGGTTGGCTTCCTTGTCTTCCCAATGAAGGTTGGATTGGATAAGTGTAACGGTAAGTGATGGCATAGGTTTGCTGTATGCGGTAAAGTTAAAAGATTGTCGGGAGACAATTTCTTTTAATCACAATTGACTTACCTAACTATCCCAGTTTTTTTTAGTAGATAAAAAACGGTGTTTATCTGTCTAACACATCCTTTATCAAATTCAGTTCATAGCCTTTCTGTAACAGGTAATCCTGCACTTTCCGTAGTTTGATAAAAGGATTGTTTTCATCATTTAGTGCCTCTTGCTTTTCTGATAAAAGCTTCTCAAGCGTTTTCATATACGCGTCATTATCAATCTGCGACAGTGCTTTTTTAATGCAATACTCACTGACCTGTTTTTGCTTTAATGAATATTTGATTTTAATTTTACCCCAATGGTTCATCCTGAATTTACCTCCGGCATATTGAATGGCGAACCGTTCTTCGTTTAAATAATTTTCTTCTATAAGTTGGGAAATGAGTTCGTCTACATCCTTCCTGTGCATGCCGAAGCTGTACAACTTTTCCTTTACTTCCTGATGGCAACGTTCCTGGTAAGCGCAATAATGTTTTATTTTCTGTAGTGCCTGCTCTTTGGTGGGTGTTTGTTTAAATGGTGTGGCCATGCTGGTTTTGAATAATTTAAATAGCGTCGTTTTCAATGTACATTACTAACAACATAATCACTTAATCGGTTAATTTATTACCGGTAAATCAGGAATGCCCTTTCATCAATCTAAAATTAAGTGTTCCTGCAACAACAAAGCCGTCTTAAAACCTGTTATCATAATTAAAAATCATTAGTTTCGCCTTTACGAATCCTAATCTTCGCGTAAAATGAAGTTCATAGTATCATCTTCTGCTTTGCTTAAACAGTTGCAACAAATCAATGGGGTTATCGGTGCCAACACTGTGCTGCCCATTCTGGAAGATTTTTTGTTTGAAGTGGACAAAAACCGGCTTACCGTAGTAGCTACCGACCTGGAAACAGTGATGAGGATACAACTGGATATAGAACCCAAAGAAAATGGCAGGATCTGCATACCCGCTAAAATTTTAATGGATTCATTAAAAAACATCCCCGATCAGCCGCTTACTTTCTCTGTTGATAAGAATTTAGCCATAGAGATCACTACAGACACCGGAAAATATAAAGTGATGAGGGAAAACCCTGATAACTTTCCTAAAGAGCCGGTTGCTGATGACACCACTTCTTTTACCATGACAGCTACTTCACTGGTAACGGCAATTAATAAAACCTTGTTTGCTGTAAGTAACGATGACCTCCGGCCTGCAATGACGGGTGTTTATTTTGACCTGAATGAAAACTACATTCAATTTGTGGCTACAGACGGGCACCGGCTGGTACGTTACAAAAGATCCGATGTATCCTGCCCGCAAAACGACTTCTTTATTGTTCCGAAAAAACCCTTGAACCTGTTAAAGTCTGCTTTACCGGATAACGAAGATGAGATTACCTTAAATTATAACAACAACCACCTGTTTGTAAAACATGGCGCCACACAGATGAGCTGTCGCCTGATTGATGCAAGGTTTCCTGATTATAAAGTGGTAATACCAGTAGACAATCCTTACAAATTGATGTTGAACAAAGGTGATTTTCAAAATGCGCTTCGCAGGGTAAATGTGTTCAGTAACAAAAGTACTAACCAGGTAATGCTGAACATTCAGGGTAATGAATTGCAACTGGCCGCACAGGATATAGATTTTTCTTTCGAAGGTAATGAACGCCTGAAATGCGAGTACAATGGTGAAAATCTTGCTATAGCTTTTAACGCCCGTTTTATGATTGAAATGCTGAATGCCGCTGACAGCCCTGAAATTGTGGTAGAATTGTCAACTCCAACAAAAGCGGGAATCATCAAGCCAACAGAAAATGATCCTAATGAAGATCTTTTAATACTTGTTATGCCATTGATGCTGAATAATTAGTATTAACCTTTTAAGTGTTCGAACAGCAATAGGTCAATTACCTTAACAGGTTAATAAATGAACTATATCCCCATCCGGGCATATGATAATTATGTAAAGGCTTCCATTGAACTTTCCCTGTTGAAAGAGGCCGGAATTATATGCCATATAAAAGACGAATACACTATTACAATTGATCCTTTGTTAAGTCCTGCTTTGGGAGGCATGAAATTAATGATCGCGGAAGATCAGGTGTTGATAGCAGAAAAACTGCTGTCAGATTCGGATGAGCTTTATTTAAGAACAGTTCCTTGTCCTGACTGTAAACATAACGAGCTGCAATTCATTATTGAAACGATCAATTATAAAAGCTGGGCCGGCAAATTAAAGTCACTGCTTATAAATGGCCAGGAACAGCGGGTTACGCAATTTTACCGGTGTAATAATTGTAATCATACATTTAAAGAACTACCCGTGTTTTAAGGAATTATCGCTGTATAAGCTATAATTCGTAACTTTTAGTTGTACTTATTCTACTGCCATGGAAAAATTCATCTATTACTGGGAGCACATTCATAGCTTAGACCGCATTTTGATCCTGATGGTTGGAATGGTATTTTTCTGGGTCATTGAAGGGTATTATCCTTTATTTACGTTCTCTTTTAAACGGTATAAGCACGCAGGTGTTAACCTCGTTTTTCTTTCCACTACTCTTGTGCTTAACTTACTATTTGGATTAATAGTATTAAAAGTTTGTACCTGGGTAATGAGCAAACATATAGGTTTATTGAACTGGATTGTATTACCGCTCTGGATAAAAATTATCGTATCCTTATTTTTTATGGACTTCTTCGGACAATATGCTCCGCATTATACAATGCACAAAATTAAATGGATGTGGAAGTTTCATATGATTCACCATAGCGATACAAAAGTAGATGTTACTACCGGAACCCGGCACCACCCGGGAGAATGGTTATTTCGCGAAACTTCTACTATTATCGGTATAATAGTTATTGGGCTTCCTGTAGGATTTTATTTTCTTTACAAAAGCGTAGCCGCAATATTTACTCATTTTAATCATGCTAATGTAAGACTGCCTGTTTGGTTAGACAAGCCAATAAGCTGGATCTTCGTTTCCCCGAATATGCATAAAGTGCATCATCATTACCAGAGGCCCTATACTGATTCCAACTACAGCAATATCTTTTCTTTATGGGATCGTATGTTTGGCTCGTTTAAATATGATGATCCCAAAAACCTGCGTTATGGATTGGATGTATTGGAAGATTCAACAGATGAAAATATCGGTTACCAGTTCAGGCTGCCGTTTAATAAGAATATTAAGACTGATTATTAGCTTGTTGAACCACGGAGGTTATTTAAGTATCAGCACTCTGTGTTCCTCCGTGCCACCCTGCCTCCGTGGTTCGTTACAGGTTCGAAATTAGGTTTATTGTTGCTGTTGCATCTCCATAAATCTCCTGTAAGAATTCTGTGTTTCGGTTATTTTAGGCTGCGGCGTAAGAATGGTTGTAAAATCTTCCTTGGAATTTCCATCTTCATACGATACGGTAACGCCTACTTCTAGGGTTTGTTCCGACGTACCTTTGTAAGTACCTTTAACAGGTGAGCAATCTGTAAAGTTTCTTCCAACAGCCAGTCGCACATGCAGGTCTTTTACAATACAATTATTGGTTGGGTCTAAACCCAGCCAGCCATAAAATGGAATATAAGCATCAACCCAGGCATGAGTTGCACCTTCACCACGCATGCCGGATTTATTAGGACAAACATAACCGCTTACATACCGGGCAGGGATATTGATGATACGTAACATCGCAGATAACATATGCGCAAAATCCTGGCAGACTCCTGCTTTCAGTTTCCATATTTCATTAAGCGTGGTTTCTACGTTGGTTATCCCTTTTATATAACGAAATTTTTCAAAAACATACTCGTTAAGTCTTAACGCTGCTGTCAAAGGAGTTACTTCCTGGTTTTGGGCAAGCTCAACAATAGAAGTTATCTCGGCAAGGGCATCAAACTGCTCTACTTTTAAAAAATCTATCATGGCCACTTTATTACGAACCTGTTTCAAGTGGCTCCATTGCTCTTCTTTTGATCTGGCATCGTCAGGTTGTTCTCTTGGCCTGGTAATCACTTCAATGCTGGAATCGATGATCAATTCATTATGAGGCTCAGGAGTTGCAAAAGAGCCCACTTCGTTGCCATAATAGTCCTTATAAATTTCCACCAATGGATCACCGGTGATCATCAATTCTTGTTTCAACACCTCCTGGTATTCATCTTTAACCGGGTAAAGAATAATCTGGTTAGCGCTGTCTCTTACGGGCGACTGATAGATATATTTAGTTACATGGTGTATGTTAAATCTTGGCATAATCCGGTTTTAACTGTGATAAATGTTGAAATGATATTACTTACA
>CAXSIE010000391.1:0-5503 GCA_964237295.1 uncultured Flavihumibacter sp.
GTTTGGATGCCGGTGCGGATACCACTATCTGCCTGACCGATCGTATTATATTAAATCCTGTCAGCAACGGACTTCATTATACCTGGACACCCGCATCCACATTAAATAACGGCAACCTGAAAAGACCATTGGCAATACCTCTGGCAACAACAACTTACCGGGTATCTGCTACAATAGGTAAATGTAACGCAGTGGATGATATTACGGTTAGAACGGTTCCTTATCCCAAAGCGGATGCGGGTGCCGATGTAAAGATCTGTTACGAGGATACCATACAGCTTAAGGGCACTTATAACTGGGCGCCGGTCAATACGCTTCTGAATTCAAATACCCTTACTCCGCTGGCACTGCCTTTGCGCACCACTTTGTATGTGCTTACTGTTTATGACATCCTGGGATGCCCCAAGCCATTCAGGGATAGCGTAGTTGTTAACGTAAACCCCAAAATACTGGCGAACGCGGGAAGAGATACTTCTGTAGTTGCCGGACAACCACTGCAACTTTCGGGCGCTGGCGGGGAGTTCTACCAATGGTCTCCACCGGTAGGACTAAACCGTGCTACAGAGCAATTCCCGGTTGCCATACTGAATGATAATATAATATATTCCTTGAAAGTAACGGATGAAAACGGTTGTTTCAATTACGATACATTACAGGTAAAGGTTTTTAAAACCGAGCCTGATATATTTGTTCCTAATGCATTTACTCCCGGCAAAAGTTCCAATAACCGTTTCAGGCCCATTCCCGTGGGTGTCAGCAGGATTGAAATTTTCCAGGTGTATAACCGGTGGGGCCAGTTGCTTTTCAGCAGCAACGATCCTACCCTCGGATGGGATGGTAAATTTGCAGGTAAAGATCAGGATGAAGGTGCTTATGTGTGGATGGTCAGAGGGAAAGATTATACCGGCAAAACGATCTTTAAAAAGGGAACGATGGTGTTGATAAGATAAGCATCCGGATCAAATTTTTTTTGAACCACAGAGGAAAGCCAGAGGTAGTACAGAGGTTACACAGAGAGTTTCCTCTGTGTAACCTCTGTACTACCTCTGGCTTTCCTCTGTGGTTCAAAAAAACTCTTAATATTTACTGCGCCAGCGATACCCTTATCTGCACACCCGCCCGCGTAGTAGTGATCGGGGCAGAGGTTGAAATTTTAGGTTCTACCCTCCGCTGATCAAAATACAGCTTCACATTCACACGGTTATTCAGCACATAATCAATAGAAGGAGAAATGGATATGATCTTCTGACCGGAGGTAGGCAGGGCCGCATCCTGGTCAAGGCGGCTATTGGAAACAGCGTCATCTCTCAAACTTACATCCAACCTGAAATTGATATCATTTTCCAGTTTCTTGGTATCCTTTTTCGTAAAAGGAACTTTGAAAGGCAGCTTGAAACCCCTTTTACGCCAGCCACCACCGAAAACAAATTCGGTAGACCTGGATTCACTCAGTTGAAAATCAATCAGGCTCAAACTTAGCGTCCTGGATTTTTTATATTCAAACCGCGCCGTAACCTGGTTGGTTAATGTCATATCCAAATCAATAAAGGGTGCAAAAGCTTCAGATATGGAGATATTGGGAATCAGGAAGTACGGAACATAATTGCCGGAAATTGTATCAATAAATCTCGGCTGCCCGAGCAGTAATGGGTCCTGAAATAACAAGGCTGAATTAAAACTGTTCATACTAAGGTTGCTGGTGTAAGCATGTGACAGGCTCACATTGGTGAATATTTTTTCAAATCCCTGAATTCTGGAAAGACCGGTATAGGTAGCCCTCCAGTTAGGCTTGGGCTTGATCCCTGAAAATGGATTTGCGCTGATATTGGGATTGTTTTGTTTCAATAACGCGATACTGTTAGGATCCTGATCGGTATAAGCTGAAATAAATGCAGGTATCAACACATCCTGAGCATACCTTCCGTATCCCTTAATATAACCATCGGCGCCGGGAACACTTCCTGCACCCCCGGTATAAAGATTCGCCTTTCCTAATCTGTTTGAAAGTATTATCCTGTTAGCCTCAAACTTTTTAAAAGTGGCGGAAACTTCATTGGGTGAATATTTTTCAAACATCGTTTGAAACGAAATATAACTCACGTTAAAACTTCCTGCAGTATAGGGATTAAGACGCACCAGGTTGCTCGTTGCCGATCCAATGGTATCTTTAAAAAGCTCCGAATAAGACTTGCCGAATGTTTTATCGATATTCACATCAATGGTCAGGTCTCGGACAGGGATAACCGATGCACGAATACTCAGTTTCTGGTTATGATCCTGACGGTTTAAAGTATTAAACAACGGATTTTTGGTGAACTTGCCTTTCTGCGCAAATTTGTTGATCATTGTAGTATCCGGCTGGCCTCCCAAAATAAAATTCCAGCCGGGCGAGCTGCTCCGGAAATTCATCCCTAAAAACTGGGTGCTGTCTACATAACCTGCCAGGTTGGTAGTACCGGTCTCGGAATAATTAACGGTTACACGTTTCACCGATGTCAGCAGCCTGCCAACCACTTTTACATAAACCGGCAGATCTGGTAAAGCATTCGGATCTCTTTTTTTCTTTTTACTCTTGGCAGTCGTGTCCGTTTTTGCAGGAGGCGGACCGGCCTGTGGCGCAGGAGGCGGTGGTGGTGGAGCGTCAAAGTCTACTGCGCGCAGCCATCTTGAGTTCCGGTACAATTTGGTTAAGTCGAATTCACCGACAGCATTTTTTTCCTGGGCGTTGTTTAAAAAATTTCCCAGGCTTTTTGCCAGCGGATCAAGCGAAGAGGCCAGCCAGTTGAACCTTGCAGTATAGGAAACACGAACATTCGTCCAGTCTAAAAGCGGCAGCTTGGCAGTTGGCAAAACGTATGATATATTGGCATTCTGATCGTAGGTAGTATTACGTCCGCCCTTGAAAAGATTGTCACGCAGCCTTTCTTTACCTACCCTGTCCAGCCTTCCCGGGTCTTCGTCTACCCTGGCCCTGTTTGTGGCAGTAAAATCAAAATTAAGCGAGCGGGTCAGGTCCCATCTGAAATTATAATAACGGTCAAACGTAAAATACTTATCAAAGGTTTCAGGAATGGTGCCCTTCGGCCCACCAACATTACGTGCCCTGAATGCGGCAAACTGCCTGTTCAAATCCGCTCTGAAACTCATCAACGTCGGAGTAGGATTGAAATTCAGGTCTCTCACCAACGCATACCAGGGTGATTTGGATTTGATCATTTTTTTAAACGGTTCAACAAATTTCGGTGTGGATGCATACATATAACCCAGCCCTCCCCGTTGCCTTACCACTTCTTCATTTTCAATCAAAGGATTCTGGTGTTGCGTTTTTGTATAAGAATAGCTGACATCAATATTTTCTATGCTCCATATTTTTTGCTTTTTACCGCTGGTATTCACCTTCTTTACATTGGTTAAATTTATGGTAGTAGTGTGTAAAATGTCTACGGCATCCTTGCGGATAGAATCCTTTTGATTTCCCGGAGCGGCACTTATTTTATCTTTCAGCTTGATATCCATATCGTAGGGATCATATTCCGGGGTAGACATGGTCTGCGATACGGCCGCGTAAACCGGTATGGAGATGCCTGCTTTACGCGGCAGTAGTTTACCCATTTCCAGGTTGGTAGCAAGGTCAAACTGCGAAAAGTCTTCCCTCGATCGTTCATTGACCCGTTGCTCAAGGGTACCAAACCCCCGGCTCTTAACATTTCCTGAAAAAGACAACGTACCCAGGTCGGCAAGCTTCATATCAACCCTGCCCAAGGCAGCATAACCTCCTTTTTCATCAATGGAAGACAACCGGAGTTCGTTGAACCATACTTCCGTACAGATACTTTCTATTGTTTTATTCTGAACACCCATGAAGAACCCACGAACTTCACCCAGGTTGGGATTACCCATGATCGAATAGGTTTTCCCATCGGCATCCGTTTCGTGATAGTAAATATTGGGTGAAACAACATTGTTTCGCCTCACTTTTAACGTTGTTAACCGAGCCAGGTCAAGATCAAGCTCATTTGATTTGGGCCATATGATAGAATCTTTAAACTGGTCTATCGTTGTTCCGGTTATCCGGAGCGGAATAACTATTTCATAGAAGTTGCTGATGAAATCATTACCAATGCGAATGACCGCATTCAGGTCACCGTTCTTTAAAGTGGTGCTGCCGGCAACGCTTTCCGCATGAATAAACATCTGCAACCTTCCGTACTGGCGCAGGTCCAGGGCCAACGTTTTAAAAACGCCTCTTGTATCCTGACTGGTAAGGGTGCAAATCTGCATGCTCAGCGCCTGCTCGTTCTGAAGGATGTTAACGTTGTTATTGCTCAGTTGCTGCACCCTTTCTATATCCGGCGGAATCACATAAGGGATGGGCCTGCGCTGGTTATTTTCTTCCACATTTACCGCAAGAACATTGAAAGTGGTCGGGGTATTGGCAGGTATCGGCTTGTAGGCTCCCAGTGTGTCTACTAAAAAAGTAAACCTCCTCCATTGATTTCGAACCAGTTCCAGCTTTTCAAAACGACAAACCGCAGAATCCTCAAAATCTGTCAGGAACATACGCATAAAACGGATGGACTTAAAATCCGGTATGTTGCCAACTTTAAGATCGTATTCAGCAATCGGTATGCGGAACAGGTACCAGTTTTCCGGCTTCGAACCCGGAACGTCTGAGGTAAAAGTCTGTTTATCCGTAATAAACTTCTGGCCCACCGCCAGCTTTGAAGGTTGCAGGTCTACCTCGTACTGGAAATATTCTTCCAGTTCATTCAATGTGTTATCACGATTGAGGTCTTCCTGGTCAGGGTATAAAGTGAAGGCGGTGGTAATGCTGGAATTGCTTGCTGCGATAGGCGAGTTACCCTGAGGGCTGTTGATATTTTTATATCGTTCCAGTATCCCTGCCCGCTGGTTGTCGTAATCTGCATCACGATAGTTTTTAAAATTATCGTTAGAAGGATCATTCAGCGCATCCTGGTATATTTTAGAATTGACGCCGAAATTGGTTCTTAACTGATTCAGGTAATCGGCAAATTTTACAGCTTCCGCCTTATCGTCAAGTCCATCAAAGCCAACATCCTGGAAAGGGCGGTCGGTGGCATCGTTACTGAAAGCCTGCGTTACCTGGATGGGGTTGGAAGGAACCTGTCCCCACTTGGTAGTATTATCAACGCCAGCCTGAATATTTGGAGTAGGCAATCCGTTCTCAAAAAACCTCCTTCCATCACGCAATACATCTTCTGAAATATTTCCCAGGTTAAAATATAACTTTCCGCCGGTGCTGTTAGGATTGGTAAGGAAAGGGTCAAGCATCCAGAACTCAATAAATTCAACATTGCCCGTTTCGAAATCTACCTGGTCCAAAGCACGCATGATACCTCCCCAGCGGGTCTTTGGTTTTAACAATTTGCCATTGGCATCTACGCTTCCTACCCGGGCATCGTAATTATAAGGCCCTTTATCCGTTGGGTAATAGGCAAGGTCGAAAGTTACCAGTTGGGCC
>CAXSIE010000392.1:0-1802 GCA_964237295.1 uncultured Flavihumibacter sp.
GGATATTACCAACCGTTCACCTGAAGCTCATGCCTATGCCCTGAAAAGCTTTCAAAAAATAAAATCAAGCAATAAGTTCACTCCTCCAAGTACAACAGGAACACTGCTTTCCGGCTATAGCGGCGGTGCGGAATGGGGTGGTAATGCAATAGATCCTGACGGTATACTTTATCAGAATGCCAATGAAGAACCCTGGGAGCTGGTTATGTCAGACAGGGCGACGGCGTCTGAAAACAGGCAGAAAACCCGCATCACCCAGGGTCATGCTTTATATAGTGCAAACTGTGCCTGCTGTCATGGACAAGACAGGAAAGGAAGCGGCGCTGAAATTCCAAGCCTTATCAACGTTGAAAAACGGCGTTCTATCGAAGACATACAAAACATCCTGAGTAAAGGCATTGGCAGGATGCCATCTTTCCAGCATCTTCCGGACAAAGACCGAAGCCTGATCATAAGTTTTGTAACAAACACGGATAACGGGCAGCCATGGGCTTCAGTTTCACGCAATCCTGTAAAAGCTGCTGCGGCAAATACCGGTTATCCTTACATACCTCCTTATGTGAGTAACCCATGGAGAAGGTTTACAGACCAGGATGGTTACCCCGGTATCAAACCACCATGGGGCACGCTGAATGCCATCGACCTTAACACGGGCAAATACTTATGGAAAATCCCGTTGGGTGAATATCCTGAACTGGCAAAAAAGGGTGTGCCTACAACCGGAACCACTATTTACGGCGGTCCGCTTGTTACTGCCGGTGGATTGATTTTTGTTGCCGGAACCAAAGATGAAAAGATCAGGGCGTTCGAAAGAAAAACCGGTAAGATGGTCTGGGAATACCAGCTTCCTGCCGGAGGGTTTGCTACGCCGATTACCTACGAAGTGGCGGGCAAACAATATGTGGTGATAGCAGCGGGTGGTGGCAGAGAACAGAAACCTGGCGGGAATTACATAGCGTTTTCATTATAAAGAAATTTTAACACAGAGAACAGCCGGAGGGAGGAAACACAGAGAACACAGAGGGACCTCTGTGTTTCCTCCCTCCGGCTGTTCTCTGTTAAAATTTACTTCAACAACCACATCATTGCATTAATATCATCATTGCCACCATACTGAGATTGTAGCGCGCTCTGGTAGTTGGTAGTATTGGCAGTCTGCTCACTACTGTTATATTTAAACCGCATGGCTATCCGGCCACTGTTGCCTGTTCCCGGACCTGTTGTGAACATAGGCACACCCGTACGCCTGTAAGTGAAATAGGATTCCAAACCCGAATGACGGAATAAAGCCAGATAGCGCTGGTTCAATATTTCATTCAACCCTGCCGCATTGTTGCCGGCATATAGTACCAATGGCTGACTATAATAATTGCTGAAATTAACATTGGCTGTATAAGTATCGTAATTTCCTAAACTGGCTCCCGGATGAAGGAAATAAACAGGCATTGTTCCTGATTCCGGAATGTTGTAATAAGTCATCGAGGCCCTGATACCGGCTTTATAATAGTCTTCAGCATTTCCCAACACACCGGAAGTGATCCATCCCCTGTTGATGGCTTCGGCGATATTAAACAGCATTTCAGGATAACCGATCTGTATACTTGGTTCGCCGGTATAAGTATCATAATAGTGTTTCCTGTTTAACAATGAGTACTGGCCGTTATTGGTTTTAATATACATCGTACCCAGGTCTTCGCCCGGACTGGCGCCAACAAAAGCGTCAAAACCGGTAGGCGATTTACCTGCAGCCACAAGCGCCGTAGCCGGTTCAGCAGTTACAAATACCCTGGGATCTTTTAATT
>CAXSIE010000392.1:1812-5494 GCA_964237295.1 uncultured Flavihumibacter sp.
ATAACGCAACGCATCAAAACCGAAGTTTCCGGGATTGTTAGGATAGAGATTCGTAGGATAGATATAAGAATACTGCAGGTTGTCACTCATGTCCTGCATCAGCGGATAAGTGGTTTTGTTGCCAACGATCCGGGCAAACTGCTGTTTGATATCCAGGCTGGCATCGGCTGCTTTCTTACTTAAGTGTATGAGTAAGCGAAGCCTGTATGTGTTGACCACCTTTTGCCATTTGGAAAGGTTGTTACTGAAATAAATATCTCCCGCCAGGTTATTGTCGGCTTTGGCAATAAGTGCCGCCAGGTTCGTATTGGCAGTATCCAGCCAAAGCAGTGACTGCTGAAAAACTGTTTTCTGGGCATCATACGCAGGAGTAAGGTTGTTTACACCTTTTAAGGCATCGTTCATAGGAATATCGCCTAACTGTAAACTCATCTGTGTAAAGAAATAAGCCCTGAAAAATTTTCCCATTGTAGAAAAAGCGTTTACTTCGGGCAGGCCGATCTTACGCGCTTCTTCCTCCATTTTAATTACATTCTTAAGCGTTGCATAATAGTTGGAGCCCTGGCCGAAATCGTACCGGTTGTTACCATAATAATCATAATTGATTATATAGTACTGGTTGTATTTTTCATAATCGCTGTAAGGAGCCTGGTATAAATTATTCAGTATGCCATTGAATAAAAGAGAAGGAGGAACCGATGTCGGTTTGTTGGGATTGACATATAAGTCTTCCATAGATTTTTTACAACCCGTTATAAGGAAGAGTGCCAATGCCGGTACGATCATCCAAAATATCTTTTTCATAAATTGAATTGCTTTACAGGTTAAAAAACAACATTTATATTTAGTCCGTAACGGCGGGTAGTGGGAGATTGAAGCGAGGTGCCGGTGATGCCGCTGTTATACTGATCAAGGTCAACATCTTTAAAGCGTTTGTCTTTATAAAAGTATACCAGGTTTCTTGCCACTGCCGATACGGTTATCTTGCTGATAAAACTTTTTGCAATAACAGATGCCGGAATGGTATAGCCGATGGTAACCTCACGCAATTTTGCAAAGGTCTTGCTCATCAGGTTGCCTTCATCAATACCATAATACTTGCTGATGTAATCCTGTACATGCGTTACCTGTTTATTAGGTGCAAACTGCAGGTCTTTATAGTTAAGGATGGCGCCGGTTTTGGAATCGTAATTGATGGGTGTGCCGTTAGAAACCACTACGCCCTCTCCAACGTAGATTCCTGCGAAGCTGGCGTCATTGGCATGCTGGTAATCGGCAAGCCTTCCTTCACCGAATTTTCCTTCAACGGTTTCAATATTTCTTCCGCCACGCATGGTTTTGTTATGCATGTAATCAGTGGTAACACCGCCTACGCTGCCATCGAATTGAAAGCCGAGAGAAAGCCCTTTGTAGCTGAAATTGTTATAAATGCTCCAGGCATAATCTGCGTTCAGGTTACCAAGATATTGTGCCACCGGGTTATTCAAAGGTTTACCTGCAGCATCATGTACTATCTGGCCATCTGCGGTTTTCACAAATGCACTGGTGTACAATTTATCTACCCTGTCGCCTTCTTTAAAAAAGGTATTAAACGTGGCCTGTCCCGGTGGAAGTTCTTTATAGGTGTCCTGGTAGGTAGACCAGTTGACAAGAACATTCCAGTTAAGTCCTTTTGTAGCACTAAGCGGTGTTCCGGTTATGGAGAACTCATATCCTGTCTTTCTTGTTACCAGTGCGTTAAGGATATAATTGCTATAGCCGGAAGCGGAAGAAATGGGGTTTGTTAAAATGCGCGGCCCATCCACATATTGAAAAGCGGTAGCGCTTAACCCTAACCGGTTCTTAAGGAACCGGATGTCGAACCCTTCTTCAAAATTCTTGCGGGTAAAGGGTTTGATGTTTGGATCGAACACGGAAGAAGCGTAAACGGCGGCTGATTGATTGTTATAAGGTTTATTGGTAGAGTAAACGGGTTGTAATGAATAATCAGGACCTCCGTAAGGTGAGTTGTAATTGTTTCCATAATCCAACGGATAGTCTGACAGGGAAATACCGGAAGGTGAATTGCCAAAGGCCGTTATAGAATTATATGGAGCCACACCAATCGTGGGAGATGTAGGGTCACCATGAACTACGGCATAAGAGCCCCTTACCTTTAAGAAGCTGATCAGGTCGGGCATTATAATGTAATCTGAAATAGGTGAAGCGATTGAAACGCTCGGATAAAAATATTTATTTCTGGCAGTAGGAAATGCTGACGATTCATCTAACCTTCCTGTGGTGGACACGGTTGCATATTTACCAAAAGAAGCATCCAATGAATAATAGGCGCTCAGCACCCGCATATCCGCCGTGAAGCTGGACGCCTGGATTGGATTTTTTGAATTACTGAAGGTGTAAACATTCGGAACATTCAGGTAATCAGTAGAAGTAAAATTGCTGTTATAACTGAGGCTGCGGATATTGCCTCCCACCACGCCGGAAAGGTTAAGGAATTTTTTTACCGTATAATTATAGTTGAGCTGCAGTTCGGTATTGTTTTCAAAGAGGTTACGGCGGTCTTCGCGGTAATCTCCCTGTTGCTGGTCACGTCCATACGGATGCGCGGAGAAGGGCATTTTTTCGGTACGGAGCAAATCATAACCGGTTATTTGTGTACGGGCTGTCAGGTTAAGGTTATTATTGATCGCATAATTCGCAGATAGATAGCTGTAGATATCGGTTTTATAATGACCACGCAGCCATTCATTCACCATGAAATAGGGGTTATGATAGCGCTGGTACTCGGCAAAGATCGATTGCGTGCCTACTTTGCCCGGTTGCCAGTAATTTTTCATATCATCCATGTTCCAGTCTGCACCCGTCCAGATGGCAACGTTATAAATGAGGCTGTTGGGACCATAATCCACGTCAGGAAAATTGGGCGTATACTGCCTGTTGTAATTTATATTGGCTTCGATCTTTAAGCGTTTGGTAGGGTTGTAAGACCCATAGAGATTCAGGTTGGTGATGTTCAGTTTCATATTCGGGATAATGCTTTGCTGAAAAGAGTGAGAAAGCGACATCCGTATGTTATAATTATCACCGCTGGCGTTTAACGAAATGTTATTGGTTGATTGAAAGCCTGGCTTTAAAAATCTTTGAAGGTTATTTTTACCCCTGGCGGTCCAGGGAGTTCCTGCTCTTATGCCGGTAACAGGGTCAACGGGACTGTCATACTGTGGAATGAGCTGACCCTCGAATTTTGGTCCCCATACATCATAGTCGTTATCATTAAGTCCGCCGCCTTTACCATCACCAAATTTGTACAAGCCATTTTCACCGGGACCATATTCGTCCTGTACCCTTGGGAAAGCGGTAAAACCTTTATCCATGGAATTGGTGGAGTTCACTTCAACGGTAAAGCCCTTTTTGTTATTTCCTTTTTTAGTAGAGATCATGATCGCTCCGGCCGATGCCCTGCTGCCGTATAATGCCGCCGCTGTAGGGCCTTTCAGTATAGTGTAAGATTCGATATCGTCCGGACTTATATTCCAGGTATCTGAACTGATAGGAATTCCATCTACCACATATAAAGTAATTTCATTGCCCCTGAGTAATACTGTGGGCTTGCGTAGCATTTCAGCGGAAGGCCCTACTGAAAGTCCGGCTACCTTACCAGTTAACCCTGAGATAGGATTCT
>CAXSIE010000393.1:0-5490 GCA_964237295.1 uncultured Flavihumibacter sp.
AATCATAATCTTTCATTAAGCGGCAGTAATAACAATACCTTATACGGCGCGGGAATAAATTACCTTAACAATGAAGGCATCATGAAAACAACCGCCCTGGAACGTACCATCCTCAGGGCTAATGTAGAACAGAAAGCCTTCAACGACCGGTTGAGGATTGCTTTTGCACTCACCAGCAGCACTTCTAAACAAAGAACCATACCTACGGAAGTGTACCAGAATATGTTAAACTACCTTCCAACGGTAAATATTAAACGCCCTAACGGAACTTACACCGAAGATTTCAGTCGCGGCAGCTACCTGAACCCGGTTTCACTCATCGACAATAATATCAACCAGACTAAAACAAAGTTATTACTGGCAAATGCTTTGGCGGAACTGAAGATATTACCCGGACTGTTATATACGTTAAGCGTTTCAAGCCAGAATGAACAATCAAACAATAATGTTTACTATAACAGTCTTTCCGGCCTGGCTGTTAATACCAGCGGAAAAGCTACCAGAAGCGCTTATGAAAATTCAAAAAAAGTAATTGAATCATACTTCAATTATGATAAAACTTTCGGTGATCACAATGTAAAATTGCTGGGCGGATACTCCTGGCAGGAAGACAGGTTCGGCGATGGTTTTGGCGTTACCACCCAGGGCTTTGTAAATGACGCCTTAACTTTCAACAACCTCGCGCTCAGTAATCCTCCAACGGGAACTGTCGGCTTTGCCAATAACGGCATCAGCACTTTAAGGCTTATTTCTTATTACGGCCGGGTTAACTATCAATACAATAATAAATATTTGTTACAGGCATCAGTAAGGTATGATGGTTCCTCGGCATTCGGAAAGAATAATAAATGGGGAACTTTCCCGGCTGTTTCTGCAGGCTGGCGCATCAGTGGTGAAAAGTTCATGGAGAAAGTTTCCTTTATCAACGACCTGAAATTAAGAGTTGGTTACGGTGTATCAGGCAACACGCAGGGATTTGATCCTTTGATTGCGCAGTTGCGTTATGGCTTTTCAGGAAGGTATTATTCAAACGGGCAGTTGTTAAGCGCCGTTGCTCCTGTTCAGAATGAAAATCCCAATTTAAAATGGGAGAGTACCGGCATGGCTAACTTTGGTCTGGATTTCTCCTTATTCAAAAGCAGGGTAAGCGGTTCCATAGATTATTACGACAAGAAAACTTCCGACCTTATTTATAATTATCCTGTTTCAGCTACCCAATATTTTTATCCGATCTTAACTGCTAATGCCGGCACGATAAGGAACAAGGGAATAGAAGTTATTGTAAATGCAAGTCCGGTAGTTACCAAAGATTTCACCTGGAAAACCTCCATCAATTTTGCACACAATAAGAATAATGTGGAATCACTTTCAAACGACGTCTTTACATTAAAATCCATTCCTACAGCTTACCTGGGCGGTAAAGGACAATCGGGCAACTGGAGCCAGTTGATACAGGAAGGATATCCGATCGGCACTTTCAACATCTTGCATTATACCGGTAAAAATGCGGCAGGAGTATCTACTTTCCAAAAAGCAGACCACACCACAACATTAGCACCTACCACCGCCGATTATACCTTGCCCGGTAATGCCCAGCCTTCATTGCTCTACGGCTGGAGCAACACTTTTGTGTATAAAAATTTCGACCTGAATTTCTTTTTCCGTGGCGTAACAGGTAATAAAATTTTAAATGCAACACTTGCCGGTGTCAATGCCCCTTCCGATTCAAAAAATAATAACATCCCGAGGTTTACGCTAGGTGAATCTTACAGTGATTACAATTCTTACATCATTTCAGACAGGTACCTGGAGAATGGCTCTTACCTGCGCCTGGATAATGCCACCCTGGGTTATAATGCCAAGACCGGTATACCTGCGTTAACACGGTTACGCTTTTATGTTTCAGCAAACAATCTGTTTGTAATAACAAAGTACAGGGGTATTGATCCTGAAATAAATATGGGTGGATTGAACCCGGGGATTGACAACATCAATTATTATCCGAAAACCCGTTCCTTCATTTTTGGAGTGAATGTAATTTTTTAAATGCCTTTAATTGTTACTTATATGAAACGACTTAAAAGTAATCGGGATACTTTCCCTGTAAATACACCCGGAAACCTGTTATTAAAAATGCGCTTCTCAGCGTTCATTATCTTATTAATTACAGTGGCAGGTTGTACCAAACTGGATGTCAAGGTTGAATCGCAATACACCTTTGATAATTTTCCAAACAACGAAGCATCCAATGCCGCGGCTATCGGCCCGCTATATACGCAGTTGGCATACAGCGCCCAGGGCTTTAGCTATGCGGTGGAGTACTGGCGCATGCAGGAATTCTCCACTGATGAAGCAATTATTCCTGCAAGAGATGGTAATTATGATGACGGCGGACAGTACCGTTTCCTGCATATGCACACCTGGACCGGTGACCATCCGAATGTAAAGAGCAACTGGGAATGGGGCTTTGGCGGTATCAACGCCGCTAACCGCCTGATCAGTTTATTTACAGCCGCACCGGAAAGTGATACAAAAGCGGCTGCATTCGCTGAGATCAAAACAATGCGGTCGTTATTTTATTTTTATATGATGGACCTTTACGGGAACATTCCCATCATTGATACTTTTCCTGTAGCTGTTTTACCCGGCACTTCCGCCAGGGCAAAAGTGTTTGATTTTATAGAAAGCAATTTAAAAAGCGCCTTGCCGAATCTTAAAACAAAAGTGGATGCTACTACTTATGGCAGGGCTACCAAGTGGATGGCATTTGCATTGCTGGAAAAAATGTACCTGAATGCAGAATATTATACCGGCACTGCCAGGTATATAGATGCGGTAGCCATGGCCGACAGCATACTAACCAATGCTCCTTTTTCACTAGATGCTGATTATAACACGCTGTTTGCTCCCGATAACGGCCCTGCGGTTAAAGAAACGATTTTTGCCGTTCCTTATGATGCCAACCTTATTCCCGGCAATCATTTTACCAGGTTTGGTCTCGTAACACAGTTACAGGCAAAATACAGCATACCTTTCAGGCCAAGCGTTGCCATGAGCACCATTCCTGAGTTCTACTTCAACAATTTTACGCTAGCCAATGATGTCAGGAACAACACCTGGGTAGTAGGCAAACAATTTAATTTCGATGGTACGCCGATAATAATCACCACTACCAAAAAAACACTGGACAACACAGTTACGGGAGCAGACGCTACCATCCAATGGCAGGTTGAAATAACTCCGGAACTCACGCTTAGAAATGTTGCAACCATGGATGTGGGTAACGATATCCTGGCTATGTGTAAAGGGATCCGTTCCATAAAATATTATCCCGACAAAAATGCAAACCCTTCTACCCGTTATCAGAACAATGATGTGCCCGTATTCAGACTGGCGGATGTTATGATGATGAAGGCGGAAGCAATATTACGAGGTGCCACAGCCACTACCATCAAAGGCGAAATGCAAACGCCGTTGGTATTGTTCAATAAGATCCGCACCAGGGCGAAAGCGCCGGTTGTAGCTGCTGTTGCCCTGGAAGATATTTTACCGGAACGTGCCCGTGAGTTTGCATGGGAAGCATGGAGAAGAAACGACCTTATCAGGTTTGGCAGGTTTGAAAGTGCATGGGGCTTCAAAACAAATGCTGATGTAACAAGAAGAATTTATCCTGTTCCGACAACAGAACTGGCATTGAATCCTAATTTGAAACAGAACCAGGGTTATTAACATTCCAATTATTTCCATCAAAGGTTCCAACAAATGAAGCAATTGCTCGCTGCCATTTTTTTAATGACTCTCGTATCAGGTTGTAAAAATTCCGAATCAAAAGAATCGCAGTTCACTCCCCGTGATATTCACCAGGTTATTGAAAAAATGACTGATATCATGATCCATGATGTTACCAATCCGCCGCTGGCAGCGCGTTTTTTTTCTTATGCATGCCTGGCCGGATATGAAGTGGTAGCACAAAATGATAGTGGGTTCAGCAGTATGCATGGATTAGTAAATCAATATCCTTCGATAAAAAAACCTGATAGTATTTATGGGTATTCCTACCAGCTAGCTGCATTGCTGGCAATCATGGAAACAGCAAAGAAAATACAGCCTTCAGGCAAACTGCTGGGTGAATATGAAAATCATTTTATTGATTCATGCGCTTCAAGCGGATATACGGAAGATGTAATAGCGGCTTCCAGAAAATACGCTGAATATATCAGCAAACCGGTACTGGCTTATGCAAAATCAGACCTGTATAACAAGATCAGTAATTATCCGCGGTATACCCCTTCAGGAAAAGAAGGATCTTGGTACCCTACGCCACCGGCTTATATTGCAGCCATTGAGCCTTATTTTAATACCATAAGGCCATTTGCACTGGATTCATGTACACAGTTCAAACCGGAACCTCCCGTGCCTTTTTCAAATAAAAAAAATTCCGCATTTTATGAATTGATACAAAAAAATTATAAGGACAGTCTTACTGAAGAGCACCAGCTGATGGCGGCTTTCTGGGATTGCAATCCCTTTGCCGTTCAGGATAATGGCCATTTGCAGGTAGGCTTGAAAAAGATCTCTCCCGGCGCTCACTGGCTGGGCATTACAGGGTTTGCCTGTGAAAAAGCACATAAAAGCTTTTCTCAGTCAATGAAAATATTCACGATGGTTTCCATGGGACTTATGGATAGTTTTATTTGCTGCTGGGATGAAAAATACCGGAGCAACAGGATACGGCCTGAAACCGCTATCAGGAAGTATATTGATCCTGATTGGAAGCCATTGCTGCAAACACCCCCGTTTCCTGAATACCTGAGCGGCCATTCCACCATATCGGCTTCCTCGGCTCAGATACTAACCTATTATCTCGGAGACAATTTTCATTATACCGATTCCTGCGAAATAAGGTTTGGACTGCCGCCCCGTAGTTTTACATCCTTCTACCAGGCATCTGAAGAAGCGGCTATCAGCAGGTTTTACGGTGGTATCCATTTTATGGATGCAGTTATTAATGGAACCAACCAAGGTAAAAAAGTGGGAGCACTACTGCTTAAAAAGATAGAAAAATCCTCTTGAATTAGATTGCATTATATAATATTTAGATGTTAAGTCAACACTTTTTATTTTTTAAAAATAAATTGTTAAATGTAAAATTACCCTTACTTTTAACATATCCTTATTATTTAGGGTGATTATAGCACCTGATTGTTTCATCAAACCAAACTGCCATTATGAAAAAACGTATACACACGTCTTTTACATGTAGCTTTAATGTTTTAAAGCATCTCTCTCCATTCAAATCAATCTTTCTTTTTGCGGTGGTTGCATTAATGAGTGTTACCGCAATAGCACAAACCAGGTCAAAAATTACGGGTGTTATCAGGGACGATAAAGGAATACCTGCTCCAAATGTGAGTGTTGTTGTAAAAGGCAGCACTAAAGGTGTAACTACAAACGGTGATGGCGCCTTTTCCATTGACGTAACTGATCCTA
>CAXSIE010000394.1:0-3774 GCA_964237295.1 uncultured Flavihumibacter sp.
GGTAATGATGCGGTAGGCGGACGTATCATAATTAAATACCAGCATGATTACGATTGTAATTATTATTCTGAAAATGAATTGTATCGAAACCTGGTTGCCAATGCAGAATCTCTTGCCGACCCTCAGCAACATGACCCCTGGCCAAGGCATTTCCAGTATTTCGGCGCCAGTTTAGCGGTGACCTGCGACATGTATCAGCAGGTAGGTGGATTACCGCAACTGCCATGGCTGGAAGATGAGGCTTTTCACCAGGTACTATTCCTCAAAGATGCGAAGATCAGAAAAAGTCTTAAGGTTAAAGTTACTACTTCACACAGGCATCATGGCCGCGTAGCGATCGGCCTTTCTCAACAACTGCGAGAATGGGCAGCTAAGAAAAAAAACAATGAACTCGTGCCTTCCGCAGAAGAGTCGATAATAAAATTTACTTGCCGTCAGAAGCTTAGAAAATGTTGGTTATCTTTTATCAACTTTAATGAGTATGATAAACAGGAACTTAAAATCGTCAGCAGCGAGCTGTTCTTAAATTACGAATGGCTGCAACAGGAGCTTGAAAACAATATTTATTTTGGAAAACTTTGGAAGAATGTTGAAACCTTTATGTACAAAGGAAAATGGGGTGAAAGTTGGAAACCGGTGCAGATAGATATGGCAATTAAAAAGTTGAAGTTGTATACTGAAGGCGCCTTACTGAACCAGGACTTATAGTTGAAAAATTTTACGCTCTCTCAAATAGATTGATCCGGTATTTTTCTTCATGTTTATCATACAAAACTTTCAACGGTTGCCCTTCACCGGAGATTTTTAAAAATGAATCATGCACCTCGTCGCCAGTCAGCGGGTAGTCGTCAACAAGAGGTGTCCAGTGAACCATCACCAACTGTCCGCCTGCAGATAAATGTTGAAGGATGAGCTTTTGCGTAGTTTCAAGATCTTTCATACAAAAATAATATCCTACTTCCGACATAATGATGAGATCAAACATTTCATCAGGAAATTCTTCAGGTACCACCATCTTTTTAAAACTAACATTCGGATGCCCCGATAAGCGCTTCCGCGCATTTTCAATCGGCCTGCTACTTACATCAACAGAAAGTAATTTAGCGCATTTAGAAGCAAGCTTTTCTGTTAACACTCCTATAGAACAACCTATTTCAAAAGCATTTTCGTATCTTGGTTTTGTAAGTACCTCTACGGTTGCCTGAAACTTCTTCTTCTCATATTCGCTGGTTTGGAAATTCCATGGATCTTCATTCTTATTATAAACATCATCAAAATAACCGGTTGGTAAGGTATTGCCTGGTTTCATGTTATTGATTTAAAATTTTGTTGCAATAATAACACCGTTTAAGTGAGGCCTGGCTGTAGCAATTACAGCAGCGTTTTATTCTCCAGATATACTTCTTCCTTTACAAGAAAATGTGCTATTACTTCGGGTGACAACCAAAAGCCGTTTGCATCATCGTCTATCATATGTGTCACCTGCGATTGATGCTTATTAATAGCCTTCTCTTTCACATGCAGCCATTCGGAAATGTCTACAGAGCGAACGGCAACTTCATCGTTCTTGGGCAAGTCTTCTGTCTTTCCTCTTTCCCAAAGCCATAAAGGATACTCCAGCACCAGCATTTTATGGTGTAATTCAGGCAAAGCCGCTATAACCATCTGCCAGCATGATCGATGATCCGGATGTGTGTCGCGGCGCCAGGGTACTATTATAGTATCGGGAAGAATCGCCTGTATACGCTCCGCAACCATTTTAACAGCTGCTTTAAACCGCCGGTCGATGGATTGGGGAAGGTCTCCATCTTTCAACTTCATAAAAAAGGTGCAGTCAGCACTAACGTTAAGGAGTGCCAGTGCCGCTAATGCTTCCCTTTCACGTAAAGATGCAAGTACATCGGCAGGAAACTTAACGGAGCCAGGGTGCGACATGCTCCCATCACTTACAAATACCACGTGAACGTGATTGTTGAGGGAACGCAGCAAGGCTATCAATCCGCCACAAGCCAGTGATTCATCATCGGGATGTGGTGCAAAAACCAGTGTTGAACCAAAAGATTTTATTTCTTCCATTGAAAAAAGGCGCGCACTGTTTCTCAATTCGTTTGTACTAACGCCAAAGCTCATCTGCAGTATTTTTTTTACTTAAAATATACTCACCAATTGCTGTAAGGCTGGCATCCGGCGCAGGCTGGCGCAAGTAAAATGTCAGATCGCGATGAATCCTTTCCAATACATTCGGCTTCATGAGTCCTCTTGCTCCCACGCAGCGTTCGGCAAGCTGCATGGTTCTTAAACAAATTTCTTCAATAGCGGTGCGTGTCATATTTGCATATGTGATGATGCGATCGGTTTGAGATACGTCTTTTAACCATTCGTCTGTTTTATTGCCGGCAGCCTGCAGCCAGTTATCACCCGATGCAATGAGACAGGCCATCTCAGCCATTCTACTACGCTGAAAAATATCATCTGTCCTTCCTAATGATTGAAGGTATTGCCTGGCAGCATTAAATATCGCTTCAGCGCCGCCGAGCTGCACCGCTGCAAAGCGAATAGCGCCACCGCTGAAAACGGGTTGGCTATAATACTGGTCAGGTTTGCCAAGAAGATCTTTTTCCTCGATCTCTATTCCGGTAAAATCCATACGGTAACTTACCGAGGATCGCATTCCCAGGGGTTTCCAGAAAGACGGATCCTGCTTTACCGGTTGTACTTTTTCAACAGGCACGATACACATTTGCCAACCGCCTGATGATGCACCCATTAATTCCCCTGTAATTAAAGGGCGACCAATATTGCCTGCTCCCGAACAAAATGTTTTAGAACCTTCAAGCCTGTATTTTCCGTTTTCCGTAGCATGTATTCGTATGCCGCCGGAAGCCTGGGTATTCCATACACCGAATAAGCTTTTATGTTGGATAACATCGGCATACCAGGTTTCTTTTTGGGTTTCATCCGCAAAAAGATGAATAAGGTAAAGCGCATTTAGATGCCCTTCATAAATGCGTCCAACAGAAAGGTCTGCACCCCCAATAAGCTTTAGTAATTGGAGCAGCTGGCTGGTTTTGACGAGATTATAATCTAAAGTCTGTCCCGGCAGTACGCATGCAAGCAAGCCTGCGTCTGCTATAGCTTTGAATGATACTATGGGAAATGAGCCGTGTTCATCTGTAAGTACCGCGTTTTCTGCTATTAGCTGCAATAGCTCATCACTTGCTGGTTGCTCCTGAAACAATAGTTAAGATTTAATGAAGTTGTTTTTTATTTGCAAAGAGAAAGTCAGAGAAGAAGAAAGAGGTTAAACAGACGTTTCTGTATAACCTCTTTCTTTCCTCTGCGGATAAAAAATCTATAAAATGGAGCAAATTTCCATTTATTGGAAAACCGTTTGTAAAAAGATTTAATAACAAGATTGACTAACATACTCTTATACCACTGGCACGGCCGTTGTGATTAAGATACAACCCTTAACCCGTACCATATGCCTTCAAAAAACGCAAGCTGGAGAGACGTTATTATCAGATGGATTGCCAGGATATTTATTTAAGCCTTATCATAGTTGATACACTCTTTTAATTCCTTTTCAGTATAAGCCATATTATACTGTTTTAAAACATCGGCGGGTACACCATTCCATTGGTTGGGAACATTACCCATATAGCCTACGTCTTTTGTTCCTATTTCGGAAGTATAGAAACCGGTAGCCGTTAAATTGCGCACTAAACTGAAAAACGCTACACCGGGCGCCATACCTGGTTTAACTTTTTTGGG
>CAXSIE010000394.1:3784-5485 GCA_964237295.1 uncultured Flavihumibacter sp.
CAGCATTTCCATTTGTTGTTTATCGGAGCAATCTTTAAAAGCTTTTTCATAACGCTTGAGGCATTCAATGTCTAGCCAGCGCAGGCCGCCACGCATCGGTATTTGCTGCTCTGGTGTATCCTTAACAATGAACTCGATGAAATCCGGAACTTTTGCGTCCGAAGCGCTGCCGCTCACCGCATCTTTAGGAATAATGATATCACCAAGGATGGTGATAGTAGCCATTTCTTCAGGAGTAAAAAATTTAGCACCGTCAATAATATTCTTATTAACAAGCACTTCTTCCTTCATCCTGTCTGCGTTAGCACCATCATTGCCTGCGGCAGTTTTTGCGGTTACTTTTTTTTCTTCGGTATTCTTACAGGCATCCAGTAACAAACTGCTGGAAAAAGTTCCTAGAGCAATCGCCTTGATCGATTTCCTTCTGTCCATGTTAGTACAATTTAAAAATTCTTTAAGTTTTTGCAATTAGCCGTGAGCACTAAATATTTTGTTTTTTCATTTCATCCACAATGTATTCAGAAGCGCGCATAGAAAGTGCAAGGATGGTCCACGTAATGTTTTTATCAGCCTGTGAAACAAATTGTCCACCATCTACACAAAACAGGTTTTTCACTTCATGTGCCTGGCTGTATTTATTAAGCGGAGCCTTTTTCGCATCATTGCCCATTCTTACGGTTCCGGCTTCATGAATGATATTGCCCGGAGTATGCAGGCCATAATTGTTTTCCTTTGTATCATCGCCACCCCAGGTAACAACGGCGCCCATGTTATGCAATATTTCTTTAAACGTTTCCTTCATGTGTTTGGCCTGGTTGATTTCATAGTCTGCCCAGGTTGTATGAAATCTTAAAACGGGAATACCGAATTTGTCTACTACGGATGGGTCTATTTCACAGTAACTGTCTTCTCTTGCAATACCCTCTCCGCGGCCGGCCATCCCAATATGGGCGCCAAAAAAGTAACGGTAATCTTCTTTCAGCGAAGCGCCATAACCACCTGCTTCTTTTTGTACGCCTTTCACTTTGTAGGTTCCGTTCAAGTTTTCGATTCCCCAGTTAAACCCATATAAAGGCTGTCCAAAACCTCCGCCGTATTCAATATGATAACCGCGCGGAAAATCAAGCTTTTGCTTTTTATTATCCAGCCACCAGGGCGTATACACATGCATACCTCCAACTCCATCTTCGTTGTAACGTTTTCTGTCAAAAAGCTCGGGGATTATACCACCCATATCAGCGCCTGTTGAATCATGTAAATATTTTCCGACTATACCGCTTCCATTGCCAATTCCATTCGGATGTTTGGTTGATTTCGAATTCAGCATCAACCGGGCGGATTCACAAGCACTTGCTGCAAGGATAACAGTTCTGCCGCTGATCTGGTATTCCTGCATATCATCTTTGTTAATGTAGGAGATGCCTGTTGCCAAACCTTCGGTGTTGGTTAATACTTCCCTTGCCATAGCGTTGGGAATCACATCAACATTACCAGTAGCCATGGCCGGTTTTACGAGCACGGATGAAGAAGAGAAATCCGCGTATACTTTACAGCTACGTCCGCATTGGGCGCAATAAAAACAGGACCCCCGGTCTTTATTCACCGGTTTGGTGAGAATGGATAACCTGGAAGGAATCACCGGAATACCGATTCCCGTAGCTGATTTTTTTATAAAAAGTTCGTGCAGCCTTGGTTTGGGTG
>CAXSIE010000395.1:0-4940 GCA_964237295.1 uncultured Flavihumibacter sp.
AATGAAATGTCAAATGAAGTGCGAACGCAAATAAGCAAAGGGGCTGATGTGGTAAAATTATACGCCGATTACCGCTGGGGATTAGATGGTAAAGCGATGCCTACATTCAGTATAGAAGAAATTGCCACCGCAACCGGCATAGCCAAAAGCAGCGGAAGGCAAACTGTTGCCCATGCTACTACCAAAGAAGGCATGCGCCGGGCTATCCTGGGTGGCGTTTCTACTATTGAACATGGCGACGAGGGCGACGAAGAGATTTTTAAACTGATGAAGGAAAAAAATGTGGCTTTTTGTCCAACCCTTGCTGCAGGCGAAGCTACCACTCAATACAGGGGATGGAAGAAAGGCATAGACCCTGAGCCAGCTAGAATAACTGCAAAGAAAAAGAGCTTTCAGGCAGCATTGAAAAGCGGCGTTACCATTTGCATGGGTGGCGATGTAGGCGTGTTTACGCATGGTGACAATGCCCGCGAGATGGAGCTGATGGTGGAATACGGTATGAAACCGGTTGATGTGCTTCATTCGGCTACTTCAGTTAACGCAACGGTGTTTGGGTATGGTGATAAAATGGGCAGCATTAAAAAAGGCATGCTGGCGGATATTATTATGGTCGGAGGCAACCCGGCTGAAAATATAAGTGCCGTAAGGCATGTGGTATTTGTAATGAAAGACGGTAAAATTTACAGGGAGTAGTGATTCAATAGACAACGCTGGTAAATAAACGTTTTATAATTGAGTTCATTATTGCAGGTGCCTCAGGTAAGCATCAGGATTATCCAGGAAAGTTTTTGTAATGCGGTAATGATCGGTTTCTTTATAATTCACCTGCTGCATACTGTCTTCCTGTATTTCATAGAGGATGGCACCGGGTATTCCCATTAATATCGGTGAATGGGTGGCCATGATGAATTGAGTATTTTCGTTTTTTAACACCTCCAGTATAAAAGCAATCAGTGATAATTGCTTCAGCGGAGATAGTGCAGCTTCCGGTTCATCCAGCAGGTAAACACCTTTATCGAGTATTCTCGTTTGTAATATTTTAAGGTAGGCCTCTCCATGTGAATAAGCCTGCATATCTGATCCATATTTTTTTCGCGTTTCATAAAGAGCGTAGTTCATGCTTTCACTCATCCTTTCAATAATAGCGTCATCTACCTTTCCCTTTAGTTCCTGAAGGTCCCAGGCAATTTTATTTTTTTCTTTTTCCACCGAATTGATGAAATCGCTGAAATCTTCTGCCCGGAAGAAAAAGCCTTTATTACTTTTTCTGGCCCATTCAATTTCCAGGTAAGGCTTCAACAACTTCGCCGCATCAAAACCAGCCGTGGAACTGATGAATCCACCTATCAATGGAATATTTATAGAATAGGCAATGCTTTCCAATAAAGTTGATTTACCACATCCATTGTCTCCAACAAAAATAGTTACCTTCTTATCCAGGCTTAATTGCTTTGCAAATTTTACCGCCGGAACATTAAAAGGAAACGGATTTTGCTTATCCGTATTTATGGAAAATGATTTTATAAAGGGCATAATCAATGGGAAAATTACTTATAAAAATGATCCTTTAATGAAAAAAAATATGCTGCCCGGTAACTATTTATATAATCACGTTTCATCCCGATGGCATGATTTTTACCTGCTAAAATATATAGTGTTATGTTAATCATGAAATTGCCTGTTTGATTGCCAGATTTTGTGAGCTACAAAATTTCAATATGTAACTTGGAAGTAGTAAAATTTTAATTATTATTTCTAATCATATTGCCGGAACTTATAACTCACCTATATTCCTGTTTCCTTATCATCATTAAACCTTATCTTATGCAATCACTTCCATTAACAGTAAAGCGGGCTATCGAATTATTGGGCCTTTATTTTTTGGGCACGGTCATTTACATAGGAGCTGATATTATTACTCCGCTGGTGCTTGCTTTTTTTATAGCAATTGTTTTGCTACCACTTTACCGGATGCTGCGAAGAATAAAAGTACCCGAAGTACTTTCTATATCATGTGCTATACTTGCATTAGTATTGCTTATTGTAGGAATTGGCTGGTTCTTTTCTTCCCAGATCGGGATGCTGATAGCTGATTTCCCTACAATCAAAGAAAATGTTACCAGCCATCTTCATGCGCTGAGTGGCTGGATTAACAAAAAAACTAATTTTTCCACTGACCGTCAATTGCAGCTTATCAATGAGCAAAGCAATAAGCTGCTTAACTATGCAGGTAATGCACTTGGTGGTGCTGCGGGCTCACTCACTTCCATATTTGTGTTTATCGGTTTACTGCCCATCTATATTTTCCTTATCCTTTTTTACAAAAACCTGTTGCTGCGTTTTATATTTCTGTGGTTCCCTGAAAATAATCACAATAAGGTAAAAGAAGTGATGCATGAAACCGAGATAATAATAAAAAGCTACCTCGTTGGATTATTAATTCAGATTACTTATATCACTGTATTACTTGGCGGTATATTAATGATCATTGGAATAAAGCATGCATTACTGATCGGGGTGATATTCGCCATATTGAACCTGATACCTTATGTAGGAGCGCTGATCGGTAATATAATCGGAATGCTGCTTACACTTACTTCTTCTTCGGATGTATGGCCCATCTTTGCCGTATTAGGAACTATTGCCTTTGTGCAGTTTTTAGATAATAATATACTGATGCCCCGCATAGTAGGATCCAAAGTAAAAATAAATGCCCTTGCAACGATCGTAGGAGTGATTGTTGCCGGAGCTTTAACAGGAGTATCGGGAATGTTTCTCTCCCTTCCGGTAATTGCTGTATTAAAAATAATTTTTGATCGCACAGACAGGTTCCGGCAATGGGGTGTTTTGCTGGGTGACGAAAGACCAAAAGCCAGTCCGATTCAATTTCCGATCTTCCGCAAAAAAGACGATCAGGTACGAAAGGAACTGGAACGTGAAAATAAAATTCAACCTACGGAAAGCTTATGATACTTATGTTGAGAAGAATATAAATATTATGTAACTATCTATTCATAACCATAAAAAACAGTCAGCAATGGAAACCCAAAACAAAACAGCATTAGATATAATTCAGGAATTGATTGCCATTCATACTACCAGGAAAGATGTGGTGGAAAAATTATCTGCTAAACAGGAGCAAAAAGATCAATCTGTACTGATGCCAGCTAAAGAACAAAGTGATCGTTTTACAACTGAGTTATTAACAGAACTGTCAACTTTCGGAGATGCCGTTCAGGATAGCTCTGACCGGGATAACGAGTACCAGCAAATCTGGAAAAATGAGTTAAATAACATCGATTCCATGCAGCCTCAGGATGCGGCCGTGATTTTCGATAAGCTGGAAAATGCATTGAAACATATTTACGATACGGTGATGGAAACGAAAGAACTGCCGGATAGTTTAGTGGAGGTGTTGTCTTCTCAAAAAGAGGAGTTACAATAGAAAACTACCGCTCTTCTCAGACAGTTGTATTACCACAGGATTCACAGAGGGAAGAAACACTAAGCCCAAAGAGGAATGCTTTGCTATTCTGTGTTTCCGTTCTTCCATGAACGCTATATAAATTGATTACACATGCTCCAAGCCAAATTGTTTTAAAACATCCTGTGGCACACCTTCCCACTTATTAGGCTGATTGCCTATATAGCCCAGGTCCTTCACTCCCATTTCAGTTGTAAAAAACCCGGATGCTGTAAGATCGCGCATCCTGTTAAAAAAACTAACACCCGGCTGCATTCCCGGCTTTGCATTTTCGGGGTACGCAATATCGGTAACCATTTCAAGCTGCTGCTGTTTTGTAGTATCTTTAAACGGATTGTTATAGCGGTTAAGACATTGCATATCAAGCCATCTCAATCCGCCCTGCATCGGAATCTGGTGGGAAGGAATATCTTTCACCATAAATTCAATGAATTCCGGAACTTTTGCATCTGAGGCGCTGCCGGATTTTTCATCTTTAGGAATGATTATATCAGCCAGTATGGTGATGGTAGCCATTTCATGATCGGTAAAAAATTTCGCGGCATTTTTTAATTTTTTGTTATGCTCCAGTTCACCTTTTTGCCAGCCTGCTTCTGAAACAGGAGTATCTGTTACCGTCGGCTGATTGTCTTTGGTTTTACAGGCCTCGATTAAAACTCCGGAAGAAACAACTGTTAAGCCTAATGCTTTGAGAGACTCGCGCCTATTCATAATAAGTTAATTTAGAAAGGGGTTAAACATTCAATTTCTTTCTCTGTTCCAGGATGTATTCGGCAGTACGCATGGAAAATGCCAGGATCGTCCAGGTTGCGTTTTTATCCCCCTGCTGAACAAAGGGCGCTGCATCTACAACGAATAAGTTTTTACAGTCATGCGCCTGGCACCATTTGTTCAGTGCAGATTTTTTAGGATCATTACCCATGCGGATAGTACCTACCTCATGAATAATCCTTCCCGGAGCTTCCAGTCCATAATTGGTTTCAGGCCCGCTTGGTTTGGAAGTTATAACAGCACCCATTTCGTGCAGCATTGCCTGGAAGGTTTCCTGCATGTGCTTGGCCTGTTTTATTTCAGCATCGCTCCAGGTATAATTGAAACGCAGTACCGGGATACCATATTTATCTACAACCGTTGGATCTATTTCACAGTAATTACTTTCCCTTGCTATGGCTGTTCCACGGCCCGCCATTCCCACCTGCGAACCAAAGAAGCGGCGGTAATCATCTTTTAAAGAAGCGCCGAAGCCACCGGGTTGTTTCTTATTACCGTTCCTGTCCGGAACAGCGCCGTTTATATTATGCATGTTACTTCCGAAACCATAAGAAGGCATTCTCATTCCGCCGCCGTATTCAATATGATAACCACGTGGGAAATCGAGGTTTTTATTATCGAGCCACCAGGGAGAATAAATATGTACGCTGCCTACCCCGTCTTCGTTATAACGCTTACGGTCCAG